>JANOUJ010000421.1:0-32887 GCA_031416815.1 Chitinophagaceae bacterium | reverse complement strand
GCAACGGTGAATTTTGATTTGAATGGCGAGAAGAAGATCATGCTGAATTATGCTAAGCTGAGGATTGTTGAATAAGCGGCCCCTCCTATCCTCCCCCAAGGGGAGGGATCTGGAGAAGATGAAAGCGAAGATTATTTTTACTTTTTTTGCATAATTGCTTAATAATGTTTTAATGAAGATGTGGAAGATAAAATGTTTGGCTATGTACAAATGTGCCGCTCCTTCTCTTCGGGAGAAGGAGAAGGAGGATGAGGCTTTTGCGAAATCCGAAAAATCTCCCTTTTAACACCTTTTTCAAACCAAAACATCATAAATCTTGTTAGTTTTGTATCTGAATTTTTAAATACAGTTTTATGATCAAGACAGGAAACCCGGTTATCAGCATATATACCGAGATGACACCCAACCCGGAAACAATGAAGTTTGTGGCAAACAAACTTTTATATCCCGGCAAGAGTATTGATTTTTCTGATGAAGCCAGCGCAAAGCCGTCGCCATTGGCGCAGGAATTATTTACTTTCCCTTTTGTAAAAGCTGTTTTTATTGCCAGCAATTTTATTACACTTACCAAAACAGCCGATACCGAAGACTGGCAGGATGTGATCCCTTCCATTAAACAATTTTTAAAAGAATACCTGGAAGATGGAAAAGTTGTTGTGAATGATGAGGAAGTTGCAGCCATGAAAAGCGAAAGCAGCAATACCGTGAGCGCTGATGATGACGATGTGGTAAAACGCATTAAAGAATTGCTGGAAAATTATGTAAAACCTGCTGTTGAAATGGATGGCGGTGCCATCCAATTCAAAAGTTATGAAGATGGTAAAGTGAATTTAATGATGCAGGGAAGTTGTAGTGGTTGCCCAAGCAGCATGATCACTTTAAAAGCTGGTATTGAAGGCATGATGAAGCGTATGATACCTGAAGTGAAGGAAGTGGTGGCAGAAGCGGAATAAAAAATTACGCCTTTTAAAAATCTTTTAATTAAAATTCTTTAAGCATCTTTCAGGAAAAGATGCTTTTTTTGTGATCAATAAGTTCAACTTCCTTTTATGAAAATTATTCCGGTATTTTGTACCAGTTTGTTTTTTCTGTTTGCAGGTGGTACAACCAGCCTTGCACAAAAAAATACGGAGACTTTTAAATTTGACACCAGTGTAACTACTAAACCAAGTAATTACTTTAACGGGTTTAATTTAATTGACGTAAGAGACGATACTGCATCAATTGGAATTATTCAAAAAGGGATGCTGAATAAAAAGACGACTCTTGTATGTGAGCCTCCATTAAGTGACCAGCTAAAAACAATGTTCCAACAACTTACAACGGTCAATAACTCAAATACCGAATTGATCTTACTGCTACAACAACTTAATTTTTCTGAAGCAACTTATGCAAGCAAAGAGAATGGAATTTTACAAATAAGGGGAGTATTCTTTGCAAAGAAAGACAATAAGTATTCGAAACTTTTAGAGATCGATACATTGAAATTCGTACAAGGCTTGGATGTAACCCGGCAGTTGATTAAAAAAGGTAGTTCGTTTTTAATTGACTTGTTTGATTCTGCATTGAATATTTTACCTCACGATTTTAATTTAGATGATGTGACTTCTTTAGTCAATTACGACAGTATACAAAAAGCAACGATACCACTATATGCTGCCAAAAATTATAAGACAGGTGCGTATGCTACTTATAAAGAACTAGCAGATCAAACACCGTCAGATACAACACTCAAAATTGAATTTTATAAATCCGGCCATTGGAAATCTGTCCAGCTTAAAAATAAAACCGGTAAATACGAGGAAGTAGCTTTGAAAGACTGGTATGCTTATGTGTTTGAAAATAAAATATTTCTTTCAACTTCAATTCACGAAGTGTACCCGGTTAAAAAGAAAGGCAATGATTTTTATTTTAAAGGGAAGATATGGACGCCTGCAACAACTGCGCAATCAATATCCATGGGAGTGGCTTTCGGTTTACTGGGCGTTCTTGCTGCATCGGCAGGAAATACCGAAACTACCCAACTGAAGATTGATTACAAAACGGGCGCTTTTATAAGAGCCTGGCAAAAAAATAATTGAGAAGAACATTTAGCGCTCTTAATAAAATGCAGGATAAAAATGGCAATGATATTGCTACAAGGTTTTTAATTAAGAAAGGGATTTTTATCTGGAGGCATCAAAATTTTATAAAAGTGTACATAAATAAATTAATAGCAGCAGTTTGTTTGTGTACATTAATTGGCTGTACCGTCAGCAAAAACCCGGTGCGTAAAGACCTTAAATTACTGCAAAAAGGAAAAATTAAAGACGACAGCAGTTTTGTATATCATCTTCCTTACGAAGAGAAAGAGGCGCATTTACTGGTACAGGGTTACTTCAGCCATTACACCCATAAGCACAGGGCAGCACTTGACTTTAAAATGAAGAAGGGAACAAAAATTTGTGCTGTAAGAGCAGGTGTAGTTATCAGGTTAAAAGAAGATGGAAGAAGAGGCGGGAGCAAGGTGAAATACCGCACTGATGGAAATTTCGTTGTTATTCAGCATGAAGACAGCAGCAGAACAGGTTATTGGCATTTACAAAATAACGGCGTGTTGGTAAGTATTGGCGATACGGTTACCCAGGGACAGGTAATTGCCCTGAGCGGTAACTCGGGCTACACTTATTTTCCGCATTTACATTTTATAGTTTGGCGGCCTGATAAAAAAGGACAGTGGACACAGATCGGCACCCGTTTTAAAACCAACAAAGGAATCCATTATCTTCGGCCATTCAGATTGTACAGGAATACAAAACCAACCATGTGAGTTTAGCAGAAATATACCAGCAGTTTATTGAAGGTATGCGTCACACTACCTGGTATGAGTATGTTGCTGTATTTGCCGGCATAGCCAGTGTTTGGTATTCCCGTGCAGAGAACATCCTTGTTTATCCCGTGGGTTTGATCAATACCATCATCTACATCTACATAAGTTTTGAAGGGCAGCTGCTGGGAGAAGCCACCGTAAATTTTTATTATACGGTAATGAGTATTTCCGGTTGGTATATGTGGACGAGAAAAGACCAGCGAAAGAAAATTGTATTACGCATTACTTACTCTGATAAAAAAGGCTGGATACAGCAGATACTTTTCTTCCTGGTTTTTTACATCGGCATTTTTATGGCGCTTACTTATTTTAAAGCGGCTTTTTTTGAAGGCGTTATTCCTTGGGCAGACGCCTTTGCATCGGCAACGGCTTTTACCGGCATGTGGCTGATGACGAAGAAAAAAGTAGAAAGCTGGTACTGGTGGATCGCAACCAATATTGCATCTGTTCCATTGTACTTTGCAAAACATTATGTGTTCACCAGCGTATATTATATTGTGCTGTTCGGGATGGCCATATTTGGTTTACTCGAATGGATGAAAAAAGCGAAAACTAAAAATGCATGAGCTACTGTACATTCATCAGCACTTTAAAACCAGGCGAACAAACGGTTCACAAAATTTATCACGATACCCGGTATGGGTTTCCAATTGATGATGATAACGAACTCTTTTGTCGTTTGATATTAGAAATAAACCAGGCCGGTCTTAGCTGGACCACGATCCTCAATAAACAGGATGGATTTAGAAAAGCCTACCACAATTTTAATATTAAAAAAGTGGCTGGTTATAAAGAAAAGGATTTTGAAAGGTTGATGAATGATGCCGGCATCATACGCAACCGGTTAAAAATAAATGCAGCCATCGAAAACGCAAAAACCATTCTTGGCTTGCAGAAAGAATTTGGCTCTTTTAAAAACTGGCTGGCACATCACCACCCAAAAAACGGGGAAGCGTGGACAAACCTTTTTAAAAAAACATTTAAGTTTACGGGGGGCGAAATTGTGAACGAATTTATTATGAGCACAGGTTATGTACCCGGCGCTCATGATAAAGATTGCCCCATTCATAAAAAAGTATTAAAAGCAAAACCCATGTGGAATGAGAAATAAAAAACCATGGTTGTACATTAAAGCGGCATTGATCCTGCTTTTTACCATTTTAATCTTTGCAATGCCTGTAGAAGATACATTCCGGAAATGGCTGCGCTTTGGTATGCTTGCGCTCTTTGTGGCTAGTTTTATTATTGATCTAACCCGTTATAAAAAGAAAAATGGTTAAAAAAGTTGTCATCATCGGTCCCGAATCAACAGGCAAAAGCACCCTCTGTGAGCAGCTTGCAACACATTACAACACTATTTGGATAAAAGAATATGCAAGGGAATATCTATTAAAGAATGGAACCGATTATAGTTTTGAGAATTTACTCGATATTGCCAAAGGGCAAGTAGAGAATGAGGAATTAAGAATTAGGAATTGGGAGGCTGCCAACCACAAACCACCAACCACAAACTACAAACCTGTTTTTATTGACACCGACATGTACGTAATGAAAGTATGGAGCGAATTTGTTTTTGATAAATGTCATCACTGGATACTGAACCGCATTGTTGAAAGGAAATACGACTTGTATTTACTCTGCAATATTGATCTGCCCTGGATAAAAGACGATTTGAGAGAATATCCCGACCTGGTAAACCGGCAAAAATTATATCACTATTACAAAGATATTATGGTGAACCAACATGTTCCCTGGGTGGATATCAGCGGAAGTTATGAAGAACGATTACAAAAAGCAATAAGCGGCCTCTCCTTCTACCTTCCTCTCCCGTAGATGCTTCGACTCCGCTCAGCATGAGCGGTGCATTATACATGGCTAAACATTTTGTCTTCCACATCTTCATTAGTTCTTTATCATCAATTACGCAATCGGTATTTGTTTTTTTAAGCAACGCGTGATCTTCACTTCAATCTTCGAGTTCCCTCTCCCCGGGAGTTCCTTGCAAAGGAACGAGCGATAGCTTTAGGGGGTGAGGCCTCATTTTATGATCGCCTGTACATCCGGGTCACCCGCCACCTGATGCATCTGCCTTACAACATTACCTGCACGGCCGGCCACATACCGGCTCAACGGTTTTACCGAAAATCGTTTAGGGTTTGGTAAACATGCCGCGATCTGCGCTGCCTCTGCGGCGGTTAGATCTTTGGCATCTTTATTAAAATATTTTTTGGCGGCGGCCTGCACGCCAAATACACCCGGACCCATTTCGGCTACATTTAAATAGCGTTCAAGAATGGTTCGCTTGGTCCATACCCCTTCAATAGAAAAAGTAAAAAACACTTCAATTCCTTTTCTTAAAAAACCGCCGCCCTGCCAAAGAAAAACATTTTTTGCAACCTGCTGGCTGATGGTGCTGGCTCCCCGTACTTTGTTGGAATGGCGTTTGTTATATTTCATTGCCTTTTTAATAGCTTTCAAATCAAAACCATCATGATCGGGAAAAAGCTGGTCTTCACTGGCAATTACTGCCAGCTTAATATTGGAGCCCATATCATCATAACTTACATAATCACGCTTTAAACCATGCCCCTGGAAGATGCTGCCCACCTGCGTTAAAGTAATGGGGGGATTAAAAATAATGCCCAGCAGTAGATATAATGTGGAAGAAATATAAGCGATAAAAAAAATCTCTTTTAAAACAATGGCGGCTTTTTTCACAAACTCAATATGGCGCAGCCAAAAATAATAAGCAAGGCCACCGATCAATACAACAGCAACAACGATCAGCATTTTAGTTTTCAAATTGGCAACAGGAAAATCGGCCACAGAGAATTTTTGAACAATAAAAACAAGGAACCATGTAATATGTAAAATGAAGACCCAGAAAAAGATCCTTTTCATCCATATCCATGTTTTTTTCATGCTTGCCGGTTTATCCGCAGGGTTGCGGTGGGTTAATGATTACTATTTTAGACTGTTTGGTTTGCGCATTTAAGATGAGTGTTTCTTATTACTCATATTCATGTAGACCAGTTTGTATTTTTTGCCGATCACCATTCCATTGCCTCCTTTTTTTCCCTTAGCCATAAAATATCCCAGGGTTCCCAGTCCAACGGAAGTTAACAATAAAGGAGTGCTGAACTTTTCTTTGTCGGCTATATATATAACGCCACTTGCTAAAGTAAGCAAAACCCCGCCACCAACTAAAGCAGCTCCGCTACCCTTGGTATTAAAATTAGTTTTTTCTTTTTTGCCGATAGCAGCGATTTGTTTGTAATGATATTTATACCGATAACTGCCCACCGTATCAACGATATAAGTGCCAAAGGTTGTAGGGAGATATCGAATGATGAATTCCTGTAAATAAAGTGTGTCGTTGTTTATACCATTGATAAGTGCATTGATGTTGGCCCCGCTTTCGGCAGTCAGCGAAATATTCATACCGATATAAAATGTACTAACAAGTTTATTATTTTTTTTAAGCTGGATAAAATCGGCCGATTGGGAAAAAGAAGATGTGGTTACTAAAAGAAGGATCGGCAGTATTGGTTTCATGCAACAAAATAAAAAGTGAACCTACCCAGGTGCTAATATTTACTGTTAATGTTTTACCAATGTATAAATGATACCGCCCAATATGGCAAATCCAAAAATAAGATACAGTACGCCCGATACCCGGTTGATGATGAGTATCACCCGGTCGCTTAATTTTTTTCCGATGTAGCCTGCACCCAATACTTTTGCAATATCAACGAGCATATTAACAGCAAGACAGGTGGTAAAAATAATAATCCGCTCCTTAAAATTGTACTGCGATGCCAGCGATGCTGCCATAAAGATCCAAAAGAAAACCAATCCGGGGTTTAAAGTATTAATAATAAAACCCGAACTCATAATGGCGAAATAATTGGTCTTTTTTCCGGTGGGAGTATATACATCACCGGCAATTTCAGCCGGTTCCTGCTTACGGCGTGGCTCAATCTTTTTTATAAAAGCAAAATAAATGCCCATACCAATTAAAAAAGCACAGCCTCCTATACCAATGGGTATCTTAAAATTCAACAATGTTTTTATGGCTTCGCTGAAACCATTGCTGAGTACAACCCATATCAGGTCGCTTATCCAAACACCAAGAATAAAACTAAACCCTCCGCGGCGACCATGATTGATACTTTGCTTAATGATAGTAAAAATTACAGGTCCTACGGAAAAGATCAACAGCAAACTTATCGCCAGTCCTTTTAAAAAAGCATCAACCATTCGATAAATTTAAGAAAGGATTTTTAATTAACTGAATTTCTATGGCTGACTGGTATTGGCTGTAATTTCTTTATTAAGATTCATTTAACAGTACCCACAACAATTCGGTTTATTATTTGCCGTTCAAAGAGCAAACCCTTTACATGAATACAAGGCTACCCTTTAATTACATCAACTTAAAAAATAAACCGTTTGAAAGCAAAGATTACAGCCATTGTATTAATTTCTTTTTTATTTGTTACCGGTAAAACACATGCCCAGTTCTATAAAGACATGAGTGTGGGGCTAAATGGGGGCATATATATTTACCAGGGCGATCTTACCCCGGAAAGGTTTGGTTCATTCAGAACCATACAACCGGGTTTTTCATTTTTTGCAAAAAAGCCTATCAATCATTTCCTGGCAGCCCGTGTACATTTCAGCTTTGCAAAATTAAGAGGCGATGACAGCCGCTACAGCAAACCTGAGTACAGGCAGCAGCGAAATTTTTCTTTTACCACGCCGGTAAAAGAGTTTTCGGCACAATTGGTTTGGAATGTTTTAGGTAAAAACTATGAGGACAAAGGCATTATGCCTTACATTTTTTCGGGGGCAGGCGTTTCACTAGTAAGGGTCCAAAAAGATTACAGCCGGATGGATCCTACAGTTTTTGGAGATGGGTCTGCAGTGAGGGCCGGTCTTGCTATTGACAATGCAAAAGGTACGCCCCGTGCAATTTTTTCTGTACCGGTTGGTGTAGGTGCCGAGTATCCAATCTCAAACAGATTTTCTGTTAATATCGAAACATCTTACCGCTTTATTTTTACTGATTATTTGGATGGCTTTAGCCATTCGGCCAATCCGGACCTTAAGGATCATTACCACAGCACGTCTGCCGGTATCATTTATAAATTTGGAAATAAGGATGGGGGAGTTGCATGCCCCACCGTGGCTTTTTAGGAGCATTATTGGCCCTTTAAAAAATGCTGCCATTCTTCCAGCATCTTTCCTTTAAGAACCCTTGGGAATTTATGTTGACCGCCAATTTTTCCTTTGGCTTTCATAAAAGCCATAAAAGTGCTTTCGGGTAAAACTGCAACCATAATATCTTTTAAAGCATGCCGGCGTTCTACAACATAATCATCGTTCAGTTCCTTTAGTTTATTATCAATGCGGATTTTCAGGTCTTCGGCATCAACCTTATCGTCGGTTGCTACATACCATTGGTGAGCAAAAAAGTTTCCGTGCGGAACACCTGCGACGGTAAATTCAGGAATAGAAATTTTAAGTTCATTACTAACCATTTCAATGGCTTTGTTCATATTGTCTACACTCAGGTGTTCGCCAACCAGGCTTAAATAATGTTTGGTACGGCCTGTAATGATGATCTCACTTCTTTCCCTGTCAACCAATTTAATCGTATCGCCAATTGCATACCGCCAGGCTCCTGCATTGGTGCTGATAAGAATGGCGTAATCTTTTTGCTCCTCAATCTCATGAAGCATGTATGCTTCTGGTTCTTCCACCATATTTCCGTCTGCATCAAAATTTTTCAGGTCGAAAGGCACAAATTCAAAAAACACATTGTTGTTAAGTGCCAGGTGCATACCTGCTGCGTCCTGCCTGTTTTGATAAGCCAAAAAACCTTCGCTGGCCAGGTAGGTTTCAATATAGGTAATTGGCTTGCCCAGTAATTTTTCAAATCCTCTTTTATAGGGCTCCATGGCCACGCCGCCGTGTACATAAAAAGCCAGGTTGGGCCACATTTCATGAATGTTTTTCAGCTCATACTTTTCAATGATCTTTTCCATGCACAACTGCAGCCATGCCGGCACGCCCACAATAAAACCTATATCCCAGTTAGGTGCATTGTTTACCACTTCTTCCAATTTTGTTGCCCAGTCTTTTACCTTGGCAATTTTTTTACCCGGTTTGTATAAACCAAGGCCCTGGAACCAGAAGGGAATATTTTTTTGCTGAATACCGCTGAGGTCCCCGGCGAAATATGTTGGGCCCTTTTGCAATTGGGTGCTCCCGCCCAATATCAACCAGCCCTTACCAACGGAGCTTTTAGGAACATGATCATACCGGGTTAAACTTAGTAACTGGTTAAAACTGGTAACCGTATTGCTTCTTATCAGGTCTTTGGTAATGGGAATAAATTTGCTGGTAGCATCGCTGGTGCCGCTGCTTAATGCAAAATATTTGATCACGCCGGGCCAGCAAACATCGGGGCTACCTTCCTTTGCTTTATACCACCATGCGTCGTAAATCTTGTTATAATCGAAGGTTGGCACGTTTTCCTGGAACTTTTTTCCGGGGTGCGTACTCATTAACACATCATCAAAACGATAACGCTGGCCAAACTCGGTAAACCTTGCTTTCTTTAATAGCTTTTTAAGCACTTTAATATGCTGGCTTCGGGGATTGCTTATGGGTAAATGCAGCGCCCTGGCAATAGATTTTGGAAGCTTGATCTCAAATAAAGGCATCTGCAGTTATAAAGGTTAAAGGGCGTAAAGATAAAGAAAAAAGCGGCCCCTCTGGCCTCACCTCCCTTCCTCCTCTCCGAGAGAGAGGACGCGGTACATTAAACATACCCAAACATTTTATCTTCCACATCAATATTAGTTCTTTATTCATCAATAATGCAATCAGCATTTGCTTTCTTCAGCAAAGCATAATCTTCGCTTCAATCTTCCAGATTTCCTCCCCTTTCGGGGGAGATAGAGGGGGCCGGGTTTTGGCTAACCATTATTAATCATTAAATTTGTCTCCTAAAAAATCAAGTTATATGAAGAAGATAATTATTATGGTTGCGCTTTCGCTCAGCCTGTTTAAGGCACAGGCCGATGAAGGCATGTGGTTACCGATGTTGCTTGGCCAGCAGGTTTACAACGATATGGTAAAAAAAGGGTTGAAACTTACTAAGGAGCAATTGTACTCCATCAACAAGTCATCGTTAAAAGATGCCATCATTATTTTTGGGGGAGGATGTACCGGCGAAATTGTAAGCAGCCAGGGTTTGATATTTACAAACCACCATTGTGGATACGGAGCCATTTCCGGAGCAAGTACAATTGAACACAATTATTTACGTGATGGTTTTTACGCTTACAACAAAGGGCAGGAATTAAAAACTAATCTGACAGTGCAGTTCTTGGACCGCATAGTTGATGTTACTAAAGAAGTGGAAGACCAGTTAAAAGGATTGAGCTATGCCGACAGGGTTAAAAAAATGACTGATGTATATAAAGCAATAACCGATAAGGTTGCAGATAAAGAAAATGAACTGGCCGGAAGAATTTATGGCATGTTCAAGGGAAATCAACACATCATGTATGTGTACAAAACTTACAGGGATATTCGCCTGGTTGGTGCACCACCGGAGAGTGTAGGTAAGTTTGGTGGCGATACCGATAACTGGGAGTGGCCACGCCATACCGGCGATTTTTCTGTCTTTCGTGTGTATGCCAGTAAAGCAGGCAAACCCGTTGCTTACAGCACGGATAATGTACCTATGACACCGAAACATTTTTTACCGGTAAGCATCAAAGGTTTTAAAGATGGTGATTTTGCTATGATATACGGTTATCCGGGTGGAACCACACGTTACGAAACCAGTTATGGCATTAAACTCAAAAACGATATTGACAACCCTGCGCTTGTTGGCTTACGTGATGTGCGTTTAAAATTGATGTATGAGCAAATGATAAAAGACCCTGCAGTAAAATTAAAACTTGCGGACAACTATGCAGGTGTTGCAAACTATTGGAAGTTCTTTGATGGAGAAACCAAGCAATTGATCAAGTACAAAGTATTTGATCAAAAGCAGACTTACGAAAATAAATTTAATGCCTGGGCAAAAGGAAAACCTGAGTATGAGAATATAATGGCTGATTATGCAAAGAATTACGCTGCGTGGACACCTTACAGCAAATTTCGGCAGTATCTAAACGAGGGTATTTTAGGTTCGCCATTGGCAGGTTCAGCTTCTAGGTTAATTTCACTGGAAGCACTACTGATAAAACCCAATACCCCTGCTGCCGATCTTAAAAAAGCAGTTGAAGCCGCCACGGCAGCACGTGATGGCTTTAAAACAGGCGAAGACCTTGCAAGCGATGAAAAGATACTGGCTAAAACGGCCATGATGTTTTACAACGATGTAGATAAGAACCAGCACCCCATCGGCTTTTACGAAGGCATCAAAAATGCCTACGGCAGCCTGAATGATGAGGCTACCTTTAAAGCCTGGGCCCGGGATGTGTTTGCAAAAACCATGATGCTGGATGATGCAAAATGGAAAGCATTTACCGATAATCCTACAGCCGTTGCATTACAGGAAGACCCGGCATTTGCCTATGCAGCAGCATTTACAAAAAATTATACCAGTAAATATGCAAGCCTGCGTACAGAATTCCTCAACAAGGATGCGGAATTAGGCAGGGCATACCTGAAAGGAATTATGGAGATGAACCCGCAAGCCGCTAAAATGATGTATCCTGATGCAAACTTTAGTATGCGGGTAAGTTATGGTGCAGTAAAAAGTTACCGTCCACGTGATGGTGTTTTTTATGATTATGTAACCACCAGCAAAGGTGTGCTTGAGAAATACAAAGCAGGCGATTATGAATTTGATCTTCCCGCCAAACAGGTTGAATTGTTGAAAAAAAGAGATTTTGGTCAATACATAGATAAGCGTACCAACGACCTGGTTGTTGGTTTTATTACCACCAATGATATTACCGGTGGTAATTCAGGCTCGCCTGTAATAGATGGCAGCGGCAATTTAATTGGCCTTGCCTTTGATGGCAACTACGAAGCCCTCAGCCATAAAATTGCATTTGACAAAGACCTGAACCGCACCATTAATGTGGATGTTCGTTATGTACTTTGGTGCATTGATAAATTAGGTGGCGCAACAAATATTATTAATGAGTTGAAGTTGGTGAGGTAAGAGATTTGTATATGATTGTTTGAACCGTCCCGCTAAAAACGGGACGGTTTTTTATTAAATTAATTGTTATGAAAAGATATTATTTTTATAAACTATTATCTTGAAGTATGCATCCCGTTTTTATAATACAATAACCTTGTAAGCCTGTGCCAATCCTCAATATCGAATTTAAAGCGAAAACAAATAACCTTGCGGCGTTGGAAGCTTTGCTGCAAGATCACAGCCCTCTATTTATAGGTGAAGATCACCAGGTTGATACTTACTTTAATGTTGCAGTTGGCCGATTAAAATTACGGGAAGGCAATATTGAAAATGCACTGATACATTATGAACGGGAAGATTTTGCCGGCGCAAAATCGAGTCATGTTTTATTGTATCAACACCAACCCGATAAAACACTTAAAGAAATACTAATAAAAACATTGGGTATAAAAGCTGTGGTTGATAAGAGCAGAAAGATCTATTTTATTGAGAATGTAAAATTTCATTTTGATACGGTGGCTGGGTTGGGAACTTTTATTGAAGTGGAAGCGATCGACAAAGACGGAAGTATTGGTAAAGAAAAGTTACAGGCGCAATGCGATGTATATGCGACCTTGTTTGGTATTGCTCCGGAAGATTATTGTTCGCTTTCGTATAGCGATATGATATTACAACAAGATTAGTCCATGCTTTTTGTCATTCTGAGCAATAGCGAAAAAGCTCATTCAAAACTAAAAAGATGCTTCCCGAAATAATCGGGACAGGTCGTTCCTCAGTATGACAAACACAACGTACCTTTACCACATGGCAGAAGACCTAACAATTATTACCGGCAGCAAAGCCGAAATTTATAAATCTCTCATCCCACAAATAAAAGGATTGCTTGAAGGCGAACCCGATCTGATTGCGAACCTGGCCAATATAAGTGCGGCACTCAAAGAACAATTTGGATGGTTATGGGTTGGTTTTTATTTGGTTAAAGCCGATTCGCAAACCAGCGGTGAAACGGAGTTGGTTCTTGGTCCATTCCAGGGACCGGTTGCCTGCACCAGAATCAAAAAAGGCCGTGGCGTTTGTGGAGCAGCCTGGCAAAATACAGAAACTTTGATCGTACCTGATGTTGAAAAATTTCCAGGTCATATCGCCTGCAGTAGTTTATCAAGATCAGAGATTGTAGTACCGCTGATAAAAAATGGGGAAGTGTTTGGTGTGCTCGATGTAGATGCTGCTGAGCTTGATCAGTTTGATGAGACAGATAAGAAATATTTAGAGCAAATAATCTCCCTGATTCTTATTTCATAAAGCATCTTTAAAATAATTTTCTCTAAGTTCCCCCTTTCCTTCGACTACCGCTCAAGACTGGCGGAGGTGGCAGGAGTTTTTGGTGTATTGTCCTTCCATCCCCACAAATACCGGCAGGCATAAGTTCTATACGGGCTCCACTTTTTTGAAACGCCAAGCATTTTTTCTTTCATTGCCTTTTTATCAGCAGCATCGATATTGTATAGTTTGCAAACAGCCTGTTGTATACCCAGGTCATCCACAGCAAAAACATCTTCCCTGCCCAAGGTAAACATCAGTATCATTTCAACCGTCCACTGGCCCACGCCTTTTATTTGGGTAAGATATTTGATCACTTCTTCGTTGCTCATCTTATACAGCATAGCATCGGTGATCTTTTCTTCAATAAAGAAATTACAAACGTTTATTACATAGTTCGCTTTGGCATTGCTTAAGCCAATACCCCTTAAAGTTTCAAAAGGTGTTGCGGCAATCTCTGCTGCTGTTGGGTTGTTGGTTTTGTATAAGGCTAAAAATCTCCGTTGAAAAACATCAGCCACTTTGGTGCTTAGTTGCTGGCTCATGATGGAGTTACACAAATGCAGGTACACATTTTTTCTTTTCGCCAATACAAAAGGCTCCTGCAGTTCAAGTATCTTTTTGAACTTTTTGTCTTTGGTGAGGTGTTTGATATGTTCCATAATTGTTTGCCACGAATTACACTAATTTCCACTAATAAATACATATAAATATTCGTGTTATTGGTGTAATTCGTGGCTACTCTTTTTTAGTTAGACCAACTCATCTCTCCTCCTTTCTCATCTTTTAAATTAATACCAATCTCGGCCAGCTGGTTTCTTATTTTATCACTGGTTGCAAAATCTCTTTTAGTTTTCGATTCTTTCCTTATTTCGATCAAAAGACTCATTACACCGTTTAGCACTTCGTTATTGTCAGCAGTGCTTTTTAACCCAAAAACAGTTTCCAGGTAATCTTTAAATTTTTGCTGCAATAGTGATAAGGTGGCGCCAGTGATTGCATCTGCTTTTATCAGTCCGTCTTTTATCGAATTAATAACCGGCACCAGTTCAAACATATTACCCAAAACCTTTGCGGTATGAAAATCGTCGTTCATAAACTCGTCAAACTCATTTACAAGCTTATTTACTTTAGCATTAAGTTCCAAATCGCTTGCTTCTCCCTTGTTACTGGCGGCTTGCAGCTTACCCAACACTTCATACGCATCCCACAACCTCTTCAATCCTTTCTCCGATGCCTGCAATGCCTCATTACTAAAATCTAATGTGCTGCGGTAATGCGTTTGCAACATAAAAAACCGCACCGTCATGGGTGCATAGGCTTTTTCCAACAGCGGATGATTACCGGTAAATAATTCTTCAGGCAAAAATCCATTGCCTAAAGATTTACTCATCCTCGTTCCATTAACAGTCAACATGTTTGTATGCATCCAAAAGTTAGCAGGGCTTGTATGATAACATGCCTGGCTTTGTGCAATCTCATTGGTATGATGTGTGGCAGCAAGGTCCATGCCTCCGCCATGTATGTCGAACCGCTTTCCTAAATATTTTTCACTCATAGCCGAGCATTCAATATGCCAGCCCGGAAAACCCATTCCCCACGGACTTGGCCACTGCATCAGGTGCTCAGGTTTTGCTTTTATCCATAAAGCAAAATCAAGACGGCCACGTTTTTCATCTTGTCCGCCAAGTTCCCTGGTACCTTCCAGCAGGTCGTCCATTTTACGGTTGGTCAATATTCCGTAAGGTTGTTCTTTATTATATTTTTCTACATCAAAATAAATGGTACCATTTACTTCGTAAGCATATCCATTGCTTAAAATCTGTTTGGCAATTTCTATCTGCTCAGCAATATGGCCTGTAGCTGTCGGCTCAATGGATGGTGGTAAACTATTCAACAATTGCATTACATGATGAAAGCCCAATGTGTACTTTTGAACGATCTCCATCGGCTCTACTTTTTGCAACCTTGCCAGTTTACTGAATTTATCATCGCCTTCATCACGGTCTCCTTCCAGGTGTCCGGCATCAGTTATGTTACGCACATAACGCACCTTGTAACCCAGGTAAACCAGGTAGCGGTAAATGATATCGAAAGAAATAAAAGTGCGGCAATTGCCCAAATGCACATCGCTGTAAACCGTAGGGCCACATACATACATACCCACATGATCAGGCGTAAGCGGAGTGAAAACTTCTTTTTCTCTTGAAAGTGTATTGTATATTTTTAAAGGCATTTTTTGATTTTGAGTTTTGTGTTTGTTGTTTTGTGTTCTTTAAATTCAATGCTTCATGATTAAACAATAGCATTAAAATAAATAAGACAGAAAAGTAAATGTATTTTATACAAAGATATTAAGCTATGCCGCAAGGGCAACAGAAATATTGGTATTTGAAGAATGCTTCCATTTGAAATGCTAAGGTATTACTTTTTGCCCATTTCAACATCCGCCATAATCGGGAAATGATCGCTCAGCTTCTTTTTTAAGCGGTTAAATTGCAGCACCTTCATTTTTTTATCAACAAAAATATTATCAATCCGCAATACCGGAGATATGCCACTGAAGGTCCGGCCAAGCCCGCTGCCCTTTTCTACAAAGGCATTGTTCATCTTTCCGCCGATGGTATGATAAGCATAGCTGTTGGGCACATCGTTAAAATCGCCCGTTACAATTACAGGGTAAGGGCTTTTATCAATTTCGGCCTTTATCCTGTCGGCCTGAACCTGCCTTTTTAAAAAGCCTTTTTTAAACTTGCTGATTATATTTTTTGATTCTTTAATGGCCGCATTCTCGTCGTCAACCGTAGGCGTTTCAATATATTTTAAATTTGATTTGCTGAACCGCAATGATTGCAGGTGAATATTAAATACCCGGATGGTGTCTGCTTCTTTAACAATATCTACATACTGAAAAATAGAATTATAATCGTTAGGATAAAAACTGATGGTTTGTTTATTAATGATGGGATATTTTGAAAAAATGATTATCCCGAAATGTGCGTAGCCCCAAAAATCTTCCTTACTGTTGTATGAATAAAAATAATTTTTGAAATTAAGTTGCTGCAGAAATTCATCCATGTGTCCATGATCTTTTACGGTGCTATCTTCAGCCACCATTTCCTGAAAACAGGCAATATCAGGTTGATATTCGTTAATGGTACTCAGCATGCGGCTTCTGATGTCCGGGTGCTTTTTATCTTCCAGGGTATTGAATTGCGCCACATTCCAACTCATAATGCGGATGGCATTACCCGGTTTTTCTTTTGCAAAAGAACCCGGCAAATGAAAAGGAATAATATTGCTGATAGGCTTAAAAGCCAGCAGCATGGCAATTAATGAGATCAATGCCCTAACCGGTCTAACGAATAACCAGAAAAAGATAAAAGCGATCAATATCAGCAGAAAATAAAAAGCGGCAAGTGTTAAAAAACCAATGGGCCAAAAAAGCTGGGGGTCAAATAAATAACCATAGCAGCCCAATAAGAAAAGGATTGCAACAATAACATTTGCAACAATAAAAAAACCTTTTGTTATTCTCCGGAAAAAACCTGGCATATTATAAAGATAATGCTAACCGCTATAAAAGAATGTGAAAGAAATGAAGAAAGGTTGCGAATTTGGAACCACATAGAAGATAAATACTTAGACTAAAAAATGGACCTAAATAGTTTCTACTGTTCCCTATATTCTACTTGCCTACCGGCCGACAGGTGTAATGCACATTAATCTTCGCTGGCTCTTTTTAAAATATCTTTTTCTTCCTTGGTAAGATGGTCGTATCCTTTTTGATTGATCTTATCCAGAATTTCGTCAACCCTTTGTTCGGTTACAATAGAGGTTTTATTGTACGGGCTTTTGCTGCCGATATTATAGAACACCCTTTCTTTTACGCTGTTCGTTTGTTTCTTTTTATTGGGATTAAAAAGATTGATGAACCAACTGTAAAAATTATTCATCCATGTACTTCCATCCATATTATTCTTCAGCATCTTTACAAATAAAAGGCCTGCAAGCCCGCCGCCAATATGAGCTATTGGAAACGCAGCAGGTTTTGCTGCAACAGCTGCCAGGTCGATCGCTATATAAATAACTGTAAGTATCCAGATGGGAATGCCGCCCCTGATATTGCGGAAAAAACGGTAATTGGGTGCTATAAATGTTGCAGCAACGGCTACTGCCATTACCGATGCGTTTGCTCCCAATAAACCAAGCGAATCAATAATTGCTTTGTTTGTTGGAATTAAATAAGCAGCAGCAATAAAAAACACAGCCCCTGCAAAGCCGCCGTATAGGTAAACCGGTATCAGTTTTTTATTGCCGGTCAAATTCTGCAGTACAGCACCAAATGCCCATAGCCACAGCATGTTACTTAGAGCCCTCATTAAGTCAACATCGCTGAACATGTAGGAGAAAACAGTCCATGGCCGTTGGCTTAACGTAACCAGGCCACCAGGTAACTGAAACCAATTAACAACCTGCGAAAAAAAAGCTGTATTGGAATGATCGTTTACATTGATGGCAACTTTAATGGTAAGCAGCACCAGGAAGAAAACCACATTGATCACAAAAAGCCACATCAATGCATTATCGGGCTGTCCCAATGTAAAGCGTTTCTTTTTAATTCTATAATCAATATACCGGTCTGATTCTCCCATAATATAATTGCTATACCTGTAAAATTACAAACAGTTATAACAGGCAATTGTTACCGTTAATAGAAAGTTTTTTTATTGGTCCTGTTCCAAAATATTACGATCAAAAGCCCGATCACAGCGCCGCCAACATGCGCAAAGTGCGCAATGTTATCGCCGGGCACTTTTGATACGCCTCCAAAAACATCTAACGCAATAATGCCCATAATGGCCCATTTTGCTTTGATAGGAATTGGTATTGGGAAGATGATCAATTCTGTATTTGGAAAAAGATAGCCGAAGGCTGCCAGCACCCCCATGATAGCGCCGGATGCACCTACTGTTGCACTTCTACGCAAAATATCCTGGTATTGAGCAACTTCGTCGGGTGCTAAATTCATATGATCTATCTGCCAAAAATCGAACGTATACGACCCCATTTGCGCAAAGGCAGCCCCCAGCCCGCAAATAAGATAAAAAATTAAAAACCGCTTTGGTCCCCAAACCCTTTCTACATTGGCGCCAAACATCCACAACGCAAACATGTTGAACAACAGATGAAAAATACCACCGTGCATAAACATATGCGTAACTACCTGATGAGGCCTGAACAGGTCCGATTTATAATGATGTAATGCAAACAGATCATCAACCGGGTTAACTGGACCATTGCCGCCAAATGCAACCTGTGCAAAATATACCAAAGCATTTATGATGATCAAATTCAACACGATGGGTGTTGTACGCTGAAAACTATTTCCGAAATTATTAAGAGCCATGGTACAAATTTAGTTGATTAATGATTATCTCAGTTTCAGCAACACTACACATTCAATATGGTGTGTATGCGGAAACATGTCTACCGGCTGAATTTTGTCTATTGTATATTTTTCACTTAATAAACCCAGGTCACGTGCCTGGGTTGCCGTGTTGCAGCTTACATACACAATTTTGGGTGCAGCCATTTCCAGTAGTTTGGTCACCAGTTTTTCGTGCATACCGGCACGGGGCGGATCGGTAATGATCACATCGGGCCGGCCGTGCACAGCAAAAAATTCGTCGTTGCATATCTTAATTACGTCGCCCGCAAAAAATTCAGCATGGCCAATATTGTTCAAAGCCGCATTTTCTTTTGCATCGGCAATGGCTTCCTCTATCACTTCAACTCCAATAATTTTTTTTGCATGCTTACTTACAAATATGCCAATGCTGCCGGTACCGCAATACAGGTCGTACACAATTTCGTTACCGGTAAGCCCTGCAAATTCCCTTGTTACGGTATATAGTTTTTCTGCCTGTTTGGTGTTGGTTTGAAAAAAAGATTTGGGCGAAATTTTAAATTCAAAATCATCCAATTTTTCCGTTGCAAAACCTTTACCAAAGTAAACCTGCGGGGTGAGGTCATAAATACTGTCGTTCCATTTTGGATTGATCGTGTACAGCAGCGTAGTTATTTCCGGAACCTGCTGCAGCAAATGGTCAAATAGTTTTTTCCGGTCTGTCTCCTCATCATAATTCAAACATATATTCACCATCAGCTCGCCGGTGGTACACAGGCGTATAATGATATTTCGCAACCATCCGGTATGTTGGCGTATATCATAAAACGAAAAATTATTTTTAAGCGCAAAAGCCCGGACCGTATTTCTTATTTGGTTGTTCACATCATCCATCAGCCAGCACTCTTCAATATTAATCACTTTATCAAAAATGCGGGGCACATGAAAGCCGAGAGCGCCAAAACCCCCTCCGCCTCCGCCAGCTGGCGGAGGAACATGGGAGTTTGCAAATTCATTAATACTCTTATTATCGTCAGGCTGCAAAGCTCCCCCTTCAGGGGGCGGGGGGGGTAGTGGGTTTGGGTAGTATTCTTTATTACTGAAAGTAAACTCCAGTTTATTTCTATAATGCACCGTATCGTCTGCACCAATGATGGGTAAGATCTCTGGCAGTTCAACTTTGCCAATACGCCGCAGGTTCTGTTCTACTTCCTGCTGTTTGTATTGCAGTTGCCTGGCATAAGGGAGCATCTGCCATTTGCAGCCGCCGCAAATGCCAAAGTGTTTGCAGAAAGGGGCAACTCTTTCCTTTGAGAATTCCTTGATCTTTATAACCCTGCCTTCGGCCCAGTCTTTTTTATTTTTAGTAAGCAACACATCGGCTACATCGCCGGGTACGGCCCCCGAAATAAAGATCACTTTGCCCTCAAGTTTGGCCAGGGCCTTTCCTTCGGCGGCGTAATCGGTGATTAAAAGTTCTTCCAGTATTATTTTCTTATTTTTTTTACTCACGGCAGCAAAAATACCGTATTAATCATCAATATTGATTTGTTAACGATTTGTAATTGTTGACCTGTACCAACGCCATCATATGTACTTTAACCACCTATTTTAAATACATTTGCTATCCTTAAATAACGATGAAAAAATATTTAATTTTCTTTTTTGCTGCTTTAACTGCTGCGTCGGTTTATAGCCAGGGTTACCAGGTTACGCTTACAGCGCCAGGTTTTAAAAGTGGCATTGCATATCTTACTTACTACATGGGCAGTAATTTTAATATTGCAGACTCCGCAGCAATTGGTATTAACGGCAAGGCAATTTTTACCGATTCAACAAAATTACCGCCAGGCATTTATGCCATTTTTTTTCCGGGTAAACAGTTGAGAACTGAATTTTTAATTGGCGAAGAACAGACCATTTCTGTTACAGCCGACACAGCCGACTTGCTTACGAAAACCATTGTAAACGGATCTAAAGAAAATATCCTGTACGACCAGTATCAAAAAATTGCTGCTTCAAAAGGGAGACAGATACAACAGGAGCGGCAGGCATACATAGCCTCTAAAACAAAAGCGGATTCAGTACTACATGAAAAAAAATATAATGCGCTTATTAAAGAGCTGAACGATTACAGGGAAGGCATAATTAAAAACCAGTCGAAATCTATGATGGCGGCTTTATTGAACGCCATGAAAGAGCCTCCCTATCCCACCAAGGTACCGGCAACCAGGCAAGACTCCGTTAATAATTACAACGAATACAAAAAGCATTATTGGGATGGTATCAGTTTTATGGATGACCGTATCGTCCGCACTCCTTTCTTTTTAAAAAAACTGGAACGGTATTACCGGGAAGTGATACCGCCGGATGCAGATACCATTATTAAAGATGTTGATTATAAATTATTGCTGGCCAGGTCGGCGCCGGAGATGTATAAATTCTTATTGAACTGGCTTACAGATGAATTTATCAATCCCAAATACATGGGCCAGGATGCTGTTTTTGTACACCTTTTTGAAAAGTATCACAGCAAGGGTTTAAGTAAATGGTTGAATGAAAAACAAATGGAAGCCATAAGCCGCAGGGCCTATATGCTGATGGCCAATTTAATTGGCGAAAAAGCTGCAGACCTTGACATGTTGAATACAGCTGACAAGCCAACATCTTTATACAGCCTTGATGCTGATTATACTGTTATCTCTTTTTGGGACCCAAATTGCGGGCATTGCAAAGATGAAATACCAAGGCTCGACTCTATTTACAAGGCCAGTTGGAAGAAGCATAATGTGAAGATCTTTGCCGTGCTTACACCCGACGGCAAGCAAAATGTAAAGCCAGAGTGGCTTAGTTTTATTAAAGAGCACAACATTGGCGACTGGACCCACGTTTATAAAACCAAAGAAATGGAGGAAGAAGATTATGCAGCGCAAAGGCCCGGTTTTCGTCAATTGTACGATATCAATTTAACCCCTACCATATATTTGCTGGATAAGGAAAAGCGGATCATTGGCAAAAAACTAACCCTGCTGCAGCTGAATGAACTGCTGGAAGTTAAATGGAGTACTGCTCCTTCGAACTAAAACAAAACAACTGATGAAAAAATTTTTATGGCTGTTCGCTTTCGCATGTATTACCAGTACTGCGTTTTCGCAAACCTTATTTACATATGGCGGCACGCCTGTTGACAAAGCCGAATTTATAAGGGCATATAATAAAAACAAAACGCCGGTTGCTGATAAAGAAAAAGCCCTTAAGGAATATCTTGAGCTGTACGTGAGGTTTAAACTGAAGGTAAAAGCGGCCATGGAACTGCGGTTGGATACTTTACCCCAATTGCAATATGATGCCCAGAGTTTTAGAAGCCAGATAGAAGATAGTTATTTGAACAATGAAAAAGCTGTTAATGACTTGCTGAACGAAGCTTTTATACGCAGCCAGAAAGACTTGCATGTTTTACATTTTTTTGTTCCGGTGGATCAGGCATCAAAGCCGGATGATACCCTAAAAGCCTTTTCTTCCATCAATACATCTTATACTGCACTAAAGGCAGGCAAAACCGATTATGAAAATTTAAGCGGAGCGTCAACAGTTAAAATAAAACATTCAGATTTTGGCTTTATCACCACTTTTAGTTTACCCTATGAATACGAAAACCTTGTATACAATTTAAAAATGGGCGAAACCAGCAAACCGCACCGTGCAAAAAACGGCTGGCACATGTTTAAATTAATTGGCGAAAGAAAAGCTGTGGGGAAATGGAAGGTGGCTCAGATACTAATGTCTGTACCTCCCGATGCCAGTGCAGAGGCTAGAAAAATTTATGAAAAAAGGGCTGATTCCGTTTACCAGTTATTGGTAAAGGGAGATGATTTTGGTAAGTTAGCCAGGTGGTTCAGCGACGATAAAGCTACGTACGCCAGCAACGGCGAGATGCCTGAGTTTGGCTCAGGAAAGTTTGAAACATCTTTTGAAAATGAAGTTTTTAAGCTTGCAAGAGATAAGGAAATAACCAAGCCGTTTTTAACATCATATGGCTATCACATTGTAAAGCGGTTATCGCAAAGCCCCGTGTCGGGCGATAAAAATGATTTGGCTTACCAATTTGAGTTAAAGCAGAAGATACAGCAGGACAGCAGGATAAATGTTGCCAAAGACCAGTTTGTAAAAGAAATTTTAAAACAGGTAAACTTTAAAAAGACGGGCAGTGTTTCTGATGCTGAACTTTTTCGTTATGCCGACAGTGTCCTTGCAAATCCAAATTCTGAAACAGGTAATGCAGTTATGTATCCGGTTGCCGGCAAAACTGTTTACACGTTCGCTAAAACAAAACTCACCGGTAAAGATTGGCTTGAATTTGTAAGAAGTTATAAAGGCACGGGCGAACTTTACCAGGGCGAAAAGAACGCAGCCCTGCTGGATAAATTTATTACTACTTCTGTAATGGATTACTATAAAAAACATTTGGAAGATTTTAATGCCGATTTCCGTTACCAGATGGATGAATTTAAAGATGGAAATGTATTGTTTGAAATAATGGAGAGAAATATCTGGGGCAAAGCCTCTGCCGACGCAAACGGATTACAGAATCATTATAACGAGAACAAAAGTAAGTATCTCTGGAATGCAAGCGCCAATATCATTTTGTTTAACTGTGCCGGTAAAGCCATTGCAGATGATGCAAGAGCGGCTCTTTTACAAGGTAAAGATTGGAAAAAAATTGCAGAGGAGTCTAACAACAATATACAGGTAGATTCGGGCCGGTTTGAACTTACCCAAATACCGGTACCCATTGATCCAAAAATGGCAGCCGGCTATATTTCTGAAGTTGTGGTGAGCCCGGTTGACGGCAATGCAAGCTTTGTAAAACTTATTCGTCATTACAATGCAAACATGCAGCGCAGTTTTGATGAAGGAAAGGGCATGGTTATAAATGATTACCAGAATATACTTGAAGAAAAATGGATCTTTGATTTAAAAGCCAGGTATCCCATTAAAATAAATGAAGCTGTCTTTCAGTCCCTGTTGAGATAAGTCACATATTTGTAAAAAGCCTGCCAACAAAATACTGTTGGCAGGCTTTTTGTTTAATGTGCTTAAGAATGGAAAACGGGTGCATATATGGTGAAATTCTTTGCCAATAAAACCTGGATTATCTCACAAAAACTAGTAAAATGAAAAAAGTATTTTTTGGATTGTTTTTAACAACAGTGGCAGCTTTAGGTACCAAGGCACAGGTGTATGTACAAGGCGGATTAAACCTTGCTAATATTACAAAAACCAATGACGGGCAAACAGAAAAGAATAATATCCTGCCGTCTTTTAACGTAGGTATATTAGGCAGGCTGCCGGTGGCAGATATGTTTAGCCTGGAATCGGGTTTGTTATTAACCGGTCGGGGTTCCAAAGCCGAAACGTATTTTAATGGCGGTAATAATTATATAAAAACAAAATTCAACCCGCTGTATCTTGAAATTCCTTTAAATGCAGTGGTAAAAATTCCACTTCAAAAAGAATCCAATGTATTTTTTAATGCTGGTCCTTATGCAGCAATAGGTGTAGGTGGTAAATCACGAAGGGATTCATACATTGCCGGTATATCAACCAGCGAAACCACTTCAATTCAATTCAGTAATGATGATCCATTTACATCACAACAGGAAGATGCGGCTTACAATAAATTGAAGCGTTTTGATGTGGGTTTAAACTTTGGCGGAGGTGTTCAATTTGGCTCTGTAATCTTAAAAGCAAATTATGGCCTTGGTCTTGCCAAGATCAACTCAACACAAAGCAACAACAACGAAAATGATAAGAACAAGTATCGTACCCTGAGTTTTTCAGTAGGTATTCCACTTAGCAAATAATAAACCCACTTGAAAATGAAGGCCCCCTGCAAATTCAGGGGGCTTTAGTTTTTACCTGCTAAGTGCCTTTTTTTCTAAGAGGTTTCTGTCGGCATAACCTGCCAGTAGGCAAGTACAATCAAATATCTCAACGCAGCATTACGAACCACTTTAAAATGAAGATGAATTTATATGATCTGCTTAACTACTTCAGCTACAATTTTAGGCCGGCCCAATGTATAGTAATGCAAAACCGGCACCCCAAACTCTTTTAGCTCTTTAGACTGTTGCAGCAACCATGCTGTACCAACCTGTTCCACTTCTTCATCGGAATTGCATTTAGTGATTTCCTTGCTAAGGGCTGCCGGCAGATCAATATGAAAAATTTTCGGCAACACGGTTAATTGCTTTTTAGTATAAATGGGTTTCAATCCGGGAATAATAGGCACAGTAATTCCAATATCCCTGCAGGCCTTTGCAAACGCATAAAATTTTTCATTGTCAAAAAACATTTGGGTTACAATATAGTCTGCGCCCATATCTACTTTCTGCTTTAAGTAATGAAGGTCGCTCTCCATATTCGGGGCCTCAAAATGTTTTTCCGGGTATCCTGCTACACCAATACAAAATTTTGTCTGGTTTGTATTTTTCAGGTCTTCTTCCAGATATTTTCCTGCATTGAGGTCGGTCACCTGTTTTAGAAGATCGGTGGCATATTGATGCCCTCCCGGTTCGGGTAAAAATGCGGTTTCATTTTTAGCCGCGTCGCCACGCAAAACAAGCACGTTATCAATACCCAGGTAATTGAGGTTAATTAAGGCGTCTTCAGTTTCATTAACACCAAAACCGCCACATATCAAATGTGGTACAGTATCAACACTGTATTTATTCATGATGGCTGCGCAAATACTTTCGGTACCGGGCCGCTTACGAACAACCACTTTTTGAAAAGTGCCATCCGGTGTTTTTTTAAATACATGTTCGCTGCGGTGATAAGTTACATTAATGTAAGCCGGTTTAAACTCCATCAGGGGATCGAGGTGCTGGTATAGAGACTGTATGCCCTTGCCTTTAAGCGGAGGTAAAATTTCAAAAGAGATGAGTGTTTCTTTAGCCTGGTTGATGTGCTCTATTACTTTCATTTGTTAAATTAATATGCAAACTTAAGCAAGCCGTCATACATAATCAAACCTGTATCATTTAAAGAAAAGTTTACACAACATTCAGTAAACAATTTTATCAATAAACATTTTGCTGTACAGGTAATACCTGTTGGCAGGCGGGGGCCCTTTAAAATATCTATATTCCCAAATTATCCAGGCATTATTATTATACCAGATTAGGTCAATAAGAAACCCGGTTTTAACCCCCTCGTAATAATTTAAAGGAATATCGCCAATACCTGTAGGCAGGGTGTCGTTTACTCCTTTTACTGTAAAGTCCTCTGCCGATCCGTCATTGAAAGAAGTGTACATTTCATTTAACACTGCGGGATATTTACAAAGTAAATAGGAATTGCTGTTGCTGTATTGATAAAGTCCTCCTGCTTTTGTATTTAGAAAATAAACTGTTGTATCTGCCCCAACATCAACTATATTCAGCCATTTTTCTCCGCCAAAGGTTTCTTCGGTTTTGGCCTTATGTGTAATTATTTTTGATGTTGCAACTCCTCCATAAGAGTAGTAAGTATAATAATTATACGTCCAGGTTGTTCCAAGTTTGGGTTTTTGATTTGCCGGAACAATTACACCTCCGGCTATAGTGCCATCTATTTCTTTTTGGCAGGATATTATTGTAGATGCTCCGATTAATAAACCTAAAAGATATAAAGAGCAGGTTTTCATTTGCAGAATTTACCAACTAATGAATTGTAAAATTAGATTAAAATATTGAGGGTTTATTGGCGTAATGCAATACCTGCTAGTGATATTATAAATTTTTGATAATCTGTCATTATGGTATCAGGCTTTATTCCAGTTCGCTTACTTTTGTAAAAACACTACCATTGAGTTTAACCATTCATACCAAAGATCTTGTAAAAATTTATGGCAGCCGCACAGTGGTAGATAAAGTTTCTTTTAATGTAAAGCAGGGCGAAATTGTTGGTTTACTCGGCCCGAACGGAGCCGGTAAAACAACCTCCTTTTACCAGGTGGTAGGCCTGGTAAAGCCAGATGAAGGCGAAGTATTTTTAAACGACATCAACATTACCAAACTACCCATGTATAAAAGGGCCCAAATGGGTATTGGCTACTTACCGCAGGAAGCCAGCGTATTTCGCAAACTTAGTGTAGAAGATAATATTATGGCGGTGCTTGAAATGACAAAACTTACTAAGCAGCAGCAAAAAGATAAACTGGAAACCCTGCTTGAAGAATTTAATTTACAAAGAGTTCGTAAAAATAACGGCGATACGTTAAGTGGCGGCGAAAGACGGCGGACTGAAATTGCACGGGCCCTGGCTGTTGACCCAAAATTTATTTTGCTTGATGAACCTTTTGCCGGCGTTGACCCCATTGCCGTTGAAGATATACAGGCCATTGTTGCCAGATTAAAATTCCGCAATATCGGAATACTGATCACCGATCATAACGTAAACGAGACCCTTTCTATCTGCGACAGGGCCTACTTACTGATCGACGGTAAAATATTTACCCATGGCACCGCCGAAGAGCTGGCTGGCGATGAACAGGTACGCCGTTTATACCTCGGCAAGAATTTTGAATTAAAGCGTAAGGACTATTTGCATGATGAAGCTGCCCGATAATCATTTATCTTGTTGGTTGAATGAAATTCCTTTCTCCCGCCATATCTAAATTAGCACGCATGCGCTTGTGGCGCATCGAAAACTGGAGCAATCATCCCGTGGCAGTACAACGTGAGGTTTTGCAGGAGCTTGTTACCGCTGCACAATACACCGAGTTTGGGCGCAAATACAATTTTTCAAAACTATTTTCATTGAAGGAATTTAAAAAGAATGTACCCATTCATGAATACGATAATTTAAAACCTTACATCCACCGTATGATGGATGGCGAAGAAAATATTTTATGGAACACGCCCGTTGCCTGGTTTGCAAAATCATCGGGCACTACATCAGATAAAAGTAAATTCATTCCCATCAGCGAAGAGAGTTTGCAGGACAATCATTTTAAAGCAAGTAAAGACCTGCTCAGTAATTATTATAAAAACTTTCCGTCCAGCGACCTGCTGACCGGTAAGGGCCTGGTAGTTGGCGGGTCGCACCAGATCAGTAAGGTTAATGAAGATATTCAGTATGGCGACCTGAGCGCTGTGCTGATGCAGAACTCACCTTTTTGGGGGCAATGGATACGAACACCTGAACTGAGTGTTGCCTTGCTGGATGAATGGGAAGAAAAAATAGAAAAGCTGGCGCAGGTAACCGCAGAAGAAAATGTTACCTCACTGGCTGGTGTACCCACCTGGACCATTCTTTTATTAAAACGCATTTTGAGAATAAAAGGAAAGACAACCATAAAAGAAGTGTGGCCCAATTTAGAATTATACATCAATGGCGGCGTTTCATTTGTTCCTTACAGAGAACAATTTGACAAAATAATCGGCGGTAAAATAAACTACCTTGAAATTTACAATGCCAGCGAAGGCTTTATTGCAGCGCAGGTTGATCCGGGAGATGATGGAATGTTGTTATTTACAGAGCATGGTATTTTTTATGAATTTATGCCAGTGGAAGAATATGGAAATGAAGACCCGAAAACAGTTGGCTTGAACAGTGTGGTCATTGGAAAAAACTATGCCGTGATAATGAGTACAACCGGCGGTTTGTGGCGTTACTTAATAGGAGATACCGTACAATTCACCAACCTTAATCCATACAAAATAAAAATTACAGGCAGGCTAAAACATTATATGAATGCCTTTGGCGAAGAAGTGATTGTTGACAACAGCGACCAGGCTATTGCACGTGCAGCAGAAAAAACAAATGCCATAGTAAACGATTATACGGCGGCCCCTGTTTACTTTACAGAAAACAGCAATGGTGCACATGAATGGCTGGTTGAATTTGAAAAAGAGCCCGATGACTTTAATAATTTTATTGCCGAGCTTGACACTGCCTTAAAAAATATTAACAGCGATTACGAAGCAAAACGTCATAAAAATATTGCATTGCGGTTACCAATAGTTCACAAATTGCCGGCAGGTACATTTACAGAATGGTTGAGAAGCAAAGGAAAACTTGGTGGCCAGCATAAAGTGCCGAGGCTTAGTAATGAAAGAAATATACTGGAAGAGATTCTTGCCATAAAAAATTCCGGAATTATTTAAAGTTTTAAAGTTATTTTGAAGTATAGAAACTACTTATAATGAAATTACTAGAAGGAAAAAATGCCATTATAACCGGTGCCGCACGTGGTATTGGAGAAGGTATTGCAGTAAAATTTGCAGCGCATGGATGTAATGTTGCATTCACTTATGTAAGTGATGGCAGTGCAGAAAAGGCAAACGCACTTGAAGAGAGACTAACCCAAATGGGCGTTAAAGCAAAAGCTTACCAAAGCAATGCCGGCGATTTTGCCGCCTGCGAAGCATTTGTAAACGATGTACAAAAGGAATTTGGCGCAATAGATATTTGTGTAAACAATGCAGGTATTTCAAAAGATAATTTGCTGTTGCGTATGACCCCCGAGCAATGGGATGATGTAATACAGGTAAACTTGAAAAGTGTTTTCAACATGACCAAGCAGGTAATAAGGCCCATGATGAAAGCCCGGAGCGGCAGTATTATAAACATGAGCAGTGTAATTGGCGAAATGGGCAATGCAGGCCAGAGTAGTTATGCCGCCAGCAAAGCCGGTATCATTGGTTTTACAAAAAGCGTGGCAAAGGAGTTGGGCAGCCGCAATATACGGTGCAATGCAGTAGCCCCGGGCTTTGTAGAAACCGATATGACCAGTTACTTAAAAGATGGAGAGGGCGCTGAAAAATATAAAACCGATATCCCTTTAGGCAGGTTTGCCAGCACAGAAGACATAGCCAACGTATGTTTGTTTTTAGCCTGCGATATGGGAAACTATGTTACGGGGCAGGTTATCAGTGTATGCGGTGGTTTGAATATTTAAGTGCTTATTTTATTTGCAGATCATACGTCTTCTTAAATATGTCCTGGGCGATGGGGTACATCTCTCCATTTACGCCAACAATAAGCCAGTCGCCTGATTGCCCTTTCATAGTACCTTCCAGTGTTTCCACTTCAAAAGCTTCATCAATTTGTATGCAACGTATAGCAATTGGCTTTTTAATTGCTTTTTTATATTCGAATTCAGGTACGGTCCCTTTTTTAAATTTCAGCATTGTATTTATCATTAAAAGATGAGATCGGCGCTCCCTTTACAGATCCATTCCTTTACGATGACCTGAAAGCCACCGGGTGATCTAATTTTTTATGTGGCCCCATAAAAATACGGAGCAATATCCTGAATGCCGATAACTCAACGAATATCAAACATAGTGCCATCAAGGCAATTAATACCGGCTGGTTGCTATGTACATAAATGAACAACACATCTATACCAATAAAAGCCGCTGTTATCGGGAAACCAACCATACCAATGGTAGCAAACAAAAATAACAGTGCTGTAATTCGCTGCTCATACACGTAACCATGAAATTGGTTTAGAGAAATATCGTTGTCGATGCCTTTGATCCTGTTCAGGCAAAAATAACCGATTAAAAAAGCTACTGAAATGCCGCTTACATAAAACACAATTTCAACCGGGTTAACATGTAGTGCATTAAACAACACAGCAGCTATAATAAACAGGTGCCCAGTTAATAAATATATCCATGCCTTCAAGGCCGATCTCCTGAACGAAAAAGCAAATAAAATAACTGCCAGTGCAACACTCATTAAAACAATTGGCAGGGCCTCTCCTAAAGACCGGCCGAAAGTTTCATTGGTATAACCCAGCACCAACATGGTAAGTGCGGCAACTGTAAGTATGCCGAAAACTATTTTAGATTGGAAAAACTGTAGTTGCTTACCTATCCATTTAAAAGGGTTCCATACATACGTGAACATCATGCTGTCTAAATTCCATTCTTTTATACCGAGCATATACAAGGATGCTTTTAATTTTGATACCGGTTTTTGCTGCGGTTTAGTGTAATGAAAAATTTGATGATGCACCAAATAATTCAACACTGAAGGAGAAACCAGTAATTGATAAGTTCTTAGAAAAGCATTACCAGCAAAGTGTATCAGTACCAACCAATGCCAGCCTATAGCCACCTCAATAAACATCAACCCGATCTGTGCTGCTGATGAATAGGCTATTTGTGTTTTAACGGTTGGTTGCACCCGTGCTATTAGTGTAGCAGCAATAGCCGTTACCGCTCCAATTACAATGATGACGATCTTTGCCCACAACATATCTTCCCAGAAAGGATGCGTACGCAATAAAAAGAAAACACCGATATGCACACTTAACGAGCCGTAAAAAATGGCAGAAGAAGAAGTAGGCCCTTCCATTGCTCTTGGCAACCACGATGTGAAAGGAAATTGTGCTGACTTGATAGCAGCCGGTAATATCATCATACAAACAATAAAAATGGCCATGCCGCTATTGGCAGCTTGCAAAGCCAGGGTTTTTGCCTCACTCAATTCAGAAAAACTGATGTTCTGGTGGGTAAGATGATGCATCATCCACATGCAAAGCATCAAGGCCACATCACTCAATCGATAATAAGAAATTGCTTTAAATGCATTTTTAACCGGTAGGTAACGATTTCTGTAAAAAGCTATCAGCAAAAAAGAACATACGCCTTTTATTTCCCATCCTATAAACAGGGTTTCAAAATTGCCAGATAAAATGATAAAGTTATAGCCCGTTGCAAATAATAAGATGGTATTGAAAAACCGTTTGTACCCTTCATCACGATGCATATAATATTTGCTGAAGGTTGCTACCAGGAAAAATAAAAATGCGCCTACAATGCTGAACACCGCCGTGACTTCGTCATAATATAATTCAAGCGCAAAAACAAATTGATCGGTTTGGTAAAGGGTAGCCACGTGATAATTGACCGGTTGCAGACCATTGATCACCCACCACACCGCAAAGAAAACTGAAAGTACGATATACAATATCTTGGTAAACTTTACAATGCCCGCGATGGGTTTTTCACTTTTGTTTTGCCAGAACAGGCTTACCAAAAATGCCAGTAATGGTATTGCGATAAATAATACAAGAAGCTGATTCATTTAATATTTTTTTCTTAGAGATTAGAAAGTCATTTCATTTTAATCGAGCAGATACACCGGTAAATTTTCTTCCGTTGCATGCACAATATGGTTGGTCTCCATTTCCCTGGCACCTTCAATAAACTCTTCCATGTTGTGAATGGTTTTTATTTCGCCCGTCTCTGTTATAGGCTCATACTTTTCAAAAGCGCCGTTCTTAAAATAATAGAATTGCTTTTCTTCCGGATGCAAGGCTACAATATGCACCCACTCATTTTTATACCATTCAAATACTTCTGCAGATGACTGAATGGCTTTTAATACAATGTCGGGTTTATGCTCAACGATAACCAGCAGCCTTACAGGGTCGTGCACTTCGATCATTTGCCAGGGCAGGCCCGCTCTCAGATCCCCATCGCTACTGTTGGCCACACCAAACAAGCCCATTACATTGTGTGGCAGTTTGGTACCGGCGCCTACTTTAATATTATCTACTCTTGAAAAATAATATTCAAGATTTATACCGCCACAAACCAAACCAATAGGTCGCATCACTGCAGATAAAATAGCTCCGTCTGCGTCGGTGGTATGATCATAACTGTTGAGAAAAGCACGGCGATCTAAAAACAACCCCTTGGTTACCTGCCTGCGACCAATAATAGCTAAGGTATTGGTGCCATGGCCCAGCTCAGGCCTGGGCTCAAACAAAGAAACCGAACGGTTATGAATGGCTTTGCGTACCTGTTCCAGTTCCTGTTTGGTATTGATAGAAGCAAATCTTCTGCTTCGTTCTTTTGCATTCAGGTTTAAAGCCGTTTCAAAATTTTGAATGTTGATGATTTGCAGGTCCATGTTTGCTGGAGTAAGTACTTTTTCATCATAATAAGCCATTACATCCGCAGCTGTATCATGCATGCTGCCAATAAACTGTGTTGTTTCAGGAATTACAATTCCTTTTTCAGCCAGTATTGCTCTTACTTTTTTATTATTAAGTATATAGGATTGAACCCTGGCATTGGTAGCGCCCGGCCTTCCGCTGCAGGCG
>JANOUJ010000420.1:0-2334 GCA_031416815.1 Chitinophagaceae bacterium | reverse complement strand
AAGGCTTCAAGTTTTCCGGCGATAGATGTATCGTGAAGGGCAAGTATCTGTGCGGCAAGTATGCCGGCATTTTTTGCGCCATTGAGTGCAACAGTTGCAACAGGTACGCCGTAAGGCATTTGTAAAATAGAAAGGACAGAATCCCAGCCATCTATACTGTTACTGGATTTTACAGGAACACCAATAACCGGTAAAATGGTTTGTGCTGCGATCATACCGGGTAAATGTGCAGCGCCGCCGGCTCCGGCAATGATCACTTTTATGCCACGTTCTTTTGCCTTGGTTGCATAGTCACGCAGGCGCCCGGGTGTGCGGTGTGCCGACACGATAGTTAACTCAGGTTCCACTTCAAACTGGCGAAGCATTTCGGCTGCACCTTTCATAATGTCGAGGTCGCTTTCGCTGCCCATGACTATACCTACAAGGGGATTGCTCATTTTTCTTTGGTTTGTTGTTTATGGTTTGTTGTTGTTGGTTGTTCTGACATCAAGTTCTGTTTTTGAATTTTTGACCTTTGATGTTTGAGGTGTTAAGGTAGGAAATAAATGCAGTAATTTTTTTAGTTATTATATCTGCTTTGTTATATAGATCATCGAATATTTCCTGGCTTATATATTTATTATCTAAACTCCTGTATAATTGAGATTTTAATTCTCCAACTTCGCCTTTAGCATATCCCAATGAATTGATGAATTCGAGTTTGCTGCCTCTTTCAAAACCTTCAGCAATATTATCCATGATTGAACCTGCACTTCCACGCATTTGATCTCTTAACCTGTAATCACTTTTTATAGGCTCATTAAAAGTAAAGGAATAAATTTCTTTTGATAATGCTCTTGCTAATTGCCAAACCTCAAGATCTTCAAATTTAGAAATGGTTGCCATACAGCAGTTTTTACAAAGTTAAAAAACTACACACAACCAACAACAAACCACAAACTATTTTACCAGATCACCTTTCAATCGGAGCAATTCGGTTTCTGCAAGCTTCGTATTATAACGTGCAGCTATCAACCGGTCGTAGGCAAGTTCTAAACTTTTTTGTGTTTCTCTCAGTTCAAGATTGGTGGAAATACCGAGCCTTAATCTTTCCAAAGCGATGTATACATTTTCTTTTGCCAGCAGAATATTTTCTTCTTCTAATGCAAGCGTTTTCTTTTGGAGTTCGTAATCTTTAAAAGCATTGGTCATGCCCAGGTTTATCTGCGATTTTTGGCTATTATACACAATATTGAGATAATCAATATCAAGCTTGGCCTGCCTTATCTGGCGGCGTACATTAAAACCGTTTAAAATGGGAATGGTAACACCAACACCATAATTAAACCCATTATTTTGATTGTACAAAAGCGTAAAAGGGTTAACGACTGCTTTATTTACTGTTTTTGAATAACTGTACGCCGAGTTAAAAGAAACCACGGGGTACAGATCGGCCTTTCTTTCTTTTAAAGTGAGTTTACCAATATCAATATTTTTTTTAGTTACCTGTAATTGCGGGTTGGTTGTTTCAACAGTACCCAACATATCGCCCAAAATGATATTATCATTAAAGGGAATGGTATCCGACACTTCGTAACGGGTGTTCAACGCTACATTCATCAATTGGTTCAATTGTTCTTTTAACTGATCGATCAGTGTTTGTTGTTTGAGCCTTGCTGCTTTTTGAGCATTCAGGTCAACTTTGCCCTGCAGCAGGTCGGGCTTGGCACCCAGGCCCACACTCAGTTTTTTTTCTGCAAGCTTTACCCGTTCTTCGTTAATGCCCATCTGTTCTTCAATGGCTTTCAGTTGTTGTTTTTGCCGCACAATATTGTAATAATTATTGATGACGGAGGCTACTGAATTTACTACCTGGTTTTTGATATTCAGTTCGCCCAGTGAAACAAACTGTGACAACTTATCACGTGTTGCGAACATTTTAAAACCATCGAATACTGTCCAGTTAAGTTGTACAGAACCGTTTAAATTATTCGAACGAACACCTTTGCTTTGTCTTTTAGAACCATCGGCCAGTTGCTGTTTTTGGTTGTTGTTATTATACACCAAACCCGTTGTTGCATTTACCCTGGGTAAAAAAGCAGCACGGGTATAGGCTTTATCAATGGCATAAGAAATAGAATCGTTGCGAAGCAATTGTATATCGAAATTATTTTCGATGGTTGCATAAATAGCCTGCTCAACTGTTAATTTGTTTTGTGCAATAAGTGGTTGACTGAAAATGATTATCAGTAAAAAGAAATTCAATATTTTAAAAAAACGGTTCATCTGCTATTTTTCTATCACTGCTTACAATTAAATAATATCTTTCTCCTCCTTTGCTGTATCAATTTTCAC
>JANOUJ010000419.1:0-8363 GCA_031416815.1 Chitinophagaceae bacterium | reverse complement strand
ACTAACCGATGAATGGATAAGGGTATGGGCACCAGCAGGACAATCAGGGTATGTAAAACGTACCAAAATAAAAAAACAAGCCAAAAAGAAATAACTGCTGCCGCACTAATAATTATTCCGTTTTACCACAATTTATTTATGTCTATTTTTGCCAGCAATAATCAAATTTCCAGCATGCATACTATTTTACTTACCGGCGGCGCAGGTTTTATCGGCTCTCATTTAACCAGGTTATTTGTAAAAAAATACCCTCAATACAAGATCATCAACCTGGATAAACTCACCTATGCCGGCAACCTGGAGAATTTAAGGGATATTGAAAATGAACCTAATTACCAGTTTGTAAAAGGAGATATTACCGACCTGGAATTTTTACGCAAATTATTTCAGGAGCATAAATTTACTGCAGTACTGCATTGTGCTGCCGAAAGCCATGTAGACAGGTCTATCACCGATCCGCTGGCCTTTGTTACTACCAACGTACTTGGTACTGCTTCTTTATTGCAGGCCGCAAAAGAAGCCTGGACCGGTATTATGGAAAATAAGATCTTCTACCATATTTCTACCGATGAAGTATATGGGTCATTGGGCACTGAGGGATTTTTTACCGAAGAAACAGCTTATGATCCACGCAGTCCGTATTCAGCTTCCAAAGCTTCGTCCGATCATATAGTACGGGCATTTTATCATACTTATAAGCTGCCGGTGAAGATCAGCAACTGCAGTAATAATTACGGACCATTTCATTTTCCTGAAAAATTAATTCCGCTTTGCATTCACAATATCATCAACAATAAACCGCTGCCCATTTATGGTAAAGGAGAGAATGTTAGGGATTGGTTGTATGTTGAGGATCATGCACGGGCAATTGACGTTATTTTCCATATCGGGAAAATTGGTGAAACCTATAATATTGGTGGCCATAATGAATGGACAAATATTGACCTGGTAAAAGAATTATGCAGGCAGATGGATGAAAAGTTATACAAGCAAATAGGTACCTCAGAAAAGCTGATCACTTATGTAACTGATCGTGCCGGCCACGATCTTCGCTATGCAATTGATGCAACCAAATTAAAAGAAGAATTGGGATGGATGCCATCGTTGCAGTTTGAAGAGGGCATTTCTAAAACAATTGACTGGTATCTTGCAAACAGTGAATGGTTGGATCATGTAACCAGTGGGGATTACAGAGCTTATTATGAAAAGCAGTATGCCGGGGTTTAGAAAGGTTTAGAAAGTTTAGGGTGAGTGGTCAGGCGGGTTTGGATACACTAACATTGGAATCAAAATGTAATTTTATGAAAGTTTATTCTTTTGAAAAGTTAGATTGCTGGCAAAAGGCCAGACAATTGTTCGTATGGACTTACGGAATTACTCAAAAATTTCCTCCGGAAGAAAAATTCGGAATGGTGTCACAAATGCGCATAGCAGCTATATCAATTGCATCAAACCTCGCAGAAGGGTCTTCCCGTAAAACGGCAAAGGATAAAAACCATTTCAGTACAATAGCTTATAGCAGTACCATGGAACTATTGAACGATTTGATAATCGCCAATGATTTAAAATTAATAACGGATGAAAGCTATATGGAAGGTAGAGAGAAAATAGAGTATCAAACGTTTTTAATTGCCCAACTACGTGCCTCTCAGCAGGGTTCACCTAAACCCTCTAAACCAACTAAACTTCCCTAAACCAATTCTTATGAAAGGAATCATTTTAGCAGGCGGCTCCGGCACAAGGTTATATCCTATTACAAAAGGAATAAGCAAACAACTGATGCCTGTGTATGATAAACCGATGATCTATTATCCGCTGAGTACATTAATGCTTGCAGGTATCAAAGAAATTTTGGTTATTACCACACCCGACGACCAGGATCAGTTTAAAAGGTTACTGAGTGATGGGAGCCAGTGGGGTTGCACCATTGAATATGCCAAACAGGAAGTGCCTAACGGACTTGCACAGGCTTTTGTTATCGGCGAAAAATTTATTGGCAAAGACAGTGTGGCCCTTGTTTTGGGTGACAATATTTTTTACGGCAGCGGTTTCAGTAAATTATTGCAGCAAAGCGTTGATCCCGATGGAGCAGTGATCTTTGCCTACCCGGTAAGCGACCCTGAACGCTATGGTGTGGTGGAATTTGATGCAGATAATAATGCTGTGAGCATTGAAGAAAAACCCACATTACCCAAAAGTGATTATGCAGTGCCGGGTTTATATTTTTATGATAACAACGTTGTTGCAATCGCAAAAAATATTAAACCAAGTACAAGAGGTGAGTATGAAATAACAACAGTGAATGATTATTATCTGCAACAAAAAAAATTGAAGGTAGCAGTGCTTGACCGGGGTTTTGCATGGCTTGATACCGGCACTTTTGAAAGCCTGGGCGATGCTGCGGAGTATGTAAGGGTAATAGAAAAAAGGCAGGGGTTAAAAATTGGCTGCCCCGAAGAAATTGCCTGGCGCATGGGCTTTATCAGCACAGAGGATCTATTACGATTGGCTAATGAGCTTGCAAAAAGCGGCTATGGCGATTATTTGAAAAGGATAGCAAAGTAAAGTTCAGAAGGTTCAGGGAAGTTTAGAAGGTTTAGATGATTCGATATGTTGAAGCCCACTAAACTTCCCTAAACATTCTAAACTATCTAAACCAATCAAAGTATTCAACATGAAAAATATAAATCTCATTAAAATCTTAGGGTCTGACCCCCCCTCCACGGGCGGGGCTGGGGGAGGCTTTTACGTACACCCCAGTTCTATCATTGATGAAAACTGTGTAATTGGAGATGGAACGAAGATCTGGCATTTCTCTCATGTGATGTCGGGTGCAATCATAGGCACTAATTGTAACCTTGGCCAAAATGTGGTAGTATCTCCTAAAGTAGTTTTAGGGAATAATGTAAGGGTACAGAATAATGTAAGCATTTATGAAGGAGTTATTTGTGAAGATGATGTTTTCCTCGGCCCCAGTGCTGTATTAACCAATGTAATTAATCCACGCAGTGCAGTAAGTCGTAAAAGCGAGTATAAAACTACTTTGATAAAAAAAGGCGCCAGTATTGGCGCTAATGCAACCATCGTTTGCGGACATACCATTGGTGAATATGCCTTTATTGGTGCTGGTGCTGTAGTAACTAAAGATGTACCCGCTTATGCATTGATCGTTGGAAATCCAGGCCGTCAGGCCGGTTGGATGAGTGAATATGGCCAAAAATTGCAGTTTGATAAAGATGGAAACGCAACCTGCAGTGAAAGTGGTGCAGCTTATCAGCTTAATGACAATAAAGTAACTCGCAAGTAGCTAGTTGCCTGCGTTTTATTTCAACCTTCCCCAATCTTTTTATAAAAAAAGCAGTCTTAGGCTTGTTAGCTTACCAAAAACATACTAATTTTGAGTAGTTTATTTACTCAATCTTAATGATAGAAGCACTCATTTCCTCTAAAACACGTATTAAATTACTGCTTAAGTTTTTTTTAAACAGCAGTAACAGGGCCTACTTGCGTGGGCTTGAAGAGGAGTTTGGCGAAAGTACGAATGCCATCAGGCTTGAATTGAATAAGCTTGAAAAAGCCGGCATGGTGAGCAGCGATGTGCAGGGTAACAAAAAATTTTTTACTGCAAATGTCAAACATCCACTTTTCCTCGATCTGAATAGTATCATCCGGAAATATGTGGGTATTGATACCATTATAGAAAATGTGATCAAACAGCTCGGTGAGGTGGAAAGAGTTTATTTATCGGGTGAATTTGCAAAAGGGAATGATAATAATGTGATAGACCTGGAATTTGTGGGCACAGTAAACACAAATTACCTCACCGATCTTATTGAAAAAGCGGAACCCCTGGTAAAAAGAAAGATCCGGTATGTTATTTATTCAGTGGAAGAATTTGCAGCACTAAAGGAGACAAAAAATATTAATGAAAAACTGCTGATCTGGAGCAGGTGATCAATAATTAAAAAAAACAACGTGAAAAATTTTGCAATCATCGGTGCAGGCGGATACATCGCACCGAGGCATATGAAAGCCATAAAAGATACCGGTAATACGTTGATAGCCGCTTTGGATAAACACGATTCGGTAGGCATCATGGATAATTATTTTCCGGATGCAGATTTTTTTACCGAGTTTGAACGCTTTGACAGGCACCTCGAAAAACTAAAAAGACAGGGAAATAAAACTGATTTTGTATCGGTGTGCAGCCCCAATTATTTACACGATGCCCATATCCGTTTTGGGTTACGTCTGGGCGCCGATGTTATTTGCGAAAAGCCCGTAGTACTTAACCCCTGGAATATTGAGGCCTTGATGGAAATTGAAAAGGAAACCGGTGGCGAAGTATTTACCATATTGCAATTACGCCTGCATCCCGCCATCATTGCTTTAAAAGAAAAAATTGCCACTGCCCCTGCAGGTAAAAAACATACAGTTAATTTACAGTACATCACTTCACGTGGGCATTGGTATCATACAAGCTGGAAGGGCGACATGGAGAAAAGTGGCGGTATTGCAACGAATATTGGCGTACATTTTTTTGATATGCTGCTGTGGGTTTTTGGTGCAGTAAAAGAAAACAGGGTAACAGATCATACTACACAAACCGCCTCAGGACAATTAGAATTGGAAAAGGCAAATGTAAACTGGATGTTGAGCATCGATGCCAATGCATTACCTGATGAAGCAAAAGCTGCAGGTAAAAGAACTTTTCGCACATTAACGATCGATGGCGAAGGTTTTGAATTCAGTGATGGATTTACCGAGTTACACACAAAAAGTTATGAGGAGATATTGAAAGGAAACGGATTCAGAATAAAAGAAACAAAAGCTGCCATTGAATTGGTGCATCAAATACGTGGAAATAAATAAATTCATACCGCTTGCCAGTCCGGATATAAACCAGCAGGATATTGACTGCGTAACAGCCGTGTTGCGGTCGGGCATGCTTGTGCAGGGTGTAAACGTATTGGCGCTTGAAAGATCTTTCAATGAATTTAATAAAAGTAAAAATGCGATTGCATTAAGCAATGGTACCGCAACTTTACACCTGGCATTACTGGCATTGGGCATCGGTAAGGGAGATGAAGTGATCGTGCCCGCATTTTCTTATGTTGCTACAGCCAATGTGGTTGAAATGGTTGGGGCTACCTGTGTGTTCGTAGATATTGAAATCGATACTTTTAATATCGATGTAACAAAAGTAGAAGCGCTGCTCACAGCAAAGACCAAAGCAATTATTCCGGTACATGAATTTGGCCTGGCCTGCGATATTGAAGCCATTATGCAAATAGCCACCAAACATAACTTGTATGTTATTGAAGATGCAGCCTGTGCTTTGGGTGCCACACAAAACGGAAAGCATGCCGGTACTTTCGGTAACCTGGGTTCTTTTTCATTGCATCCTCGTAAATCAATTACAAGTGGCGAAGGGGGTGTTTTGTTAACAGCCGACGATGCACTAGATAAAAAAATAAGGCAACTTCGTAATCACGGAATTGAAATGCAGGATGGCGTAATGCATTTTGTGGATGCCGGATTAAATTACCGCATGACCGATTTCCAGGCAGCATTGGCAAATAGCCAGATGCAAAGGCTTGCGCAGATCATCACATACAAACAGGAACTGGCCGAAGTGTATTTTAATGAAATAAAAAATGAAAGCATTGTTTTGCCAACGGTGCCATCCGACAGAAATCATACCTGGCAAACCTTCCACATCCTCATCAATAGCGATAAAGACCAGGCAGCAATATTGAATGAATTAAAAGAAAATAACATCGGCGCCAATTACGGTGCACAATGTATTCCTGCAACGGCCTATTACAAAACCAAATACCAGCTTGATGCAGAGCAGCAATTTCCAAATGCTTACAGGGCATTTACAAAAGGGATTGCCATTCCTATTTACGAAAAACTAACAAAAGACATCATTAAACACATATCAAACAGCATTAACAGATTATGATCGAAAACAAAACCATGTTTATTACAGGTGGCGCAGGTTTTATTGCCAACACGCTGATCAAACATTATGTAGAAAAGAATAAAATAGTAGTGTACGATAATTTTCACCGCGATACCCTTACCGGTAGCGGCATGGATACGCATCCCAATGTTACCATTATTAAGGGTGATGTGCTTGATTTTGACCTGCTGTGTTCATCCATGAAGGGCGCAGATATTGTAATTCACGCAGCAGGCATTGCCGGTATCGATACAGTAATAAAGAATCCCGTGCAAACCATGCGGGTAAATATGATTGGTACATCCAACACTTTGGAAGCAGCAAGAATAAACGGGATAACAGACAGGTTTGTTGATTTTTCAACTTCTGAGGTGTTTGGTTCAATGGCTTTCCGCTCAAGTGAAGAAGATGTAACTGTTTCAGGTTCGGCCGGAGAAGCCCGCTGGACTTATGCGGTTAGTAAATTAGCGGGAGAGCATCTTGCTCATGCTTATTACAAACAATACAAATTACCTGTGGTAACCGTAAGGCCGTTCAATGTTTATGGCCCGGGTCAAACCGGCGAGGGTGCTATACAGATATTTATTAAAAGAGCTTTAAAGAACGAAGAAATTAAAATTGATGGTGATGGCAACCAGATACGGGCCTGGTGCTTTGTAGATGATTTTGTGGATTGCCTGATCAGGTGCATTGAAAATCCCAAAGCCATCGGCGAAAGTTTTAACCTTGGGAATGCAAGAGCTGTAATAACCATACTGGGTCTGGCACAAACGGTTTGCAGGGTTTTAAAATCCGATTCAAAAATTGCTTTTGAACCACCATTGTCAGCCGATATCGCCATGCGCATTCCTAATGTTGATAAAACTTTTAATGTACTTGGCTTTAAAGCCAAAGTGGATCTTGAAGAGGGAATTCTAAAAACTGCTGAGTGGATGAAAAATCAAAATTAAAAAGCATTGAATAGAAAAGAAAAAATATCATCAGAAAGATCACTTGCTTTTTATGAACAGGTGATCAACCTGCATAAGGAACTGGATGATGCTTTTATAAGCCAGTTTAACCGTTCATTGCCTTTCAGCGAAACGTTATTTGATCGTTGGGACAGGGCAAAAAAGCTTGGCTTTGGTGATAACAGTTCTATTTATGATTCGGCATTGGTTTTTGGAGAAGCAAAAGTGGGCTCCAATGTATGGATTGGTCCCAATACTATTATTGATGGAAGCGGAGGTTTGACCATTGGAGATTTTTGTACCATTTCCGTAGGGGTTCATATTTACACACATGATAACGTAAAACAAACATTAAGCTCCGGCAAACATCCCATTGAAAGAGCGCCGGTGCAGATCGGCAGTAATGTGTATATAGCTCCCAATGCAATCATTACGAAAGGTATTTCCATCGGTAATTTTTCCGTCATTGGTGCACACGCATTTGTAAATAAAGATGTGCCTGAATATTCTATTGTAATGGGCCAGCCGGCAAAGGTTGTTGGTAGGGTTAGTTTTGAAAATGAAACGCCGGTATTTAAATACGATCAGTAATTGAAAATAATTACCTGGATAAGCAGTGTATTGTAAAATGTGATTATGAAAATTTGTACAAAGTGTATTTATGATGATCGCATAAAAGGCATTTCTTTTAATGCTGAGGGCGTTTGCAATTTTTGTATTCAGTCTGAGGAACTGGATAAACAATACGAGCCTGGCACACCTCAGGGCGAAGCAAAATTGTTTGAACTGTTTGATAAAATTAAGAAGGAAGGGAAAAATAAAAAATACGATTGCATTGTTGGTGTCAGCGGCGGTACAGATTCGTCTTACCTGCTTTGCAAGGCGATTGAATGGGGTTTGAGGCCATTGGCAGTACATTATGATAATACCTGGAACACGGCTATATCAACCGAAAATATCCGGAAAATAACAAAATACTGTAATGCTGATCTGTGGACTTATGTAATAGACAACAAAGAAGCCGATGACATATTTCGCTCATTTTTTTTAGCAGGCGTACCTGAGTTTGATGCATCAACAGATATCGGTTTTGCTCAAGTGTTACGGGATGCCTGCGCAAAGTATAAGATCAAATATGTGCTTGAGGGACATTCTTACCAGGCAGAAGGTTTATCGCCGCAAGGCTCAAACTATTTTGATGGAAAATATATTGCTGACATACACAGGAGGTTTGGAAGACTACCAATGAAGACATATCCAAACATGACTTTCACCAAATTTTTAAGATCTATTTTGTTTACCCGGGTGCAATTCATACGGCCCCTTTGGTATTTGAATTATAATAAAAAAGAAACACAGGAATGGCTTGAAGAAAATACAGGTTGGCAATACTATGGTGGTCATCACCTGGAAAACAGGGCAACAGGATTTTTACATACCGTTTA
>JANOUJ010000418.1:0-5015 GCA_031416815.1 Chitinophagaceae bacterium | reverse complement strand
CAGCCATGGGTTATTTGCCTGGCTGCCATTACCAACAGACACCTTTTGATACAACACTATTTCAACCGCTCCGCCCTTTGCAGACGCAACTATAGCTGCAGCCTCGGCTAACTTTGCACCGTTGAAGGCACCGCCGCCTACAGGCATTGCTACAGGTTCTACAACACCATCCTGCACCGCTTTGTTATACAGATCTGTACTGCCCAGCTTGGCATTCCAATAAGTATTAAAATAGGTTTCGTAATCATTAACCAAACTACCTGCGGCGGAGCTCCATTTAATTAATGAAGTTTGAAACGCCCGTGTTTTAAATAATGGATTAATGGTTGGCTGAATTAAACTGAAGTAGCCGGTTTTTGGTTCAGCATCGCCCCAGCTTTCCAGCCAATGATGTGATGGAAGAATATATTTACAAAGCTCCGTTGTTTCATCCATGGTTCCGTTAAAGGAAACAGATACAACTTTTGCCAAAGCGTCTTTAAATTTTTTAGGGTCGTTGTAGGAGTAAGCAGGGTTAACATCGTTGATCAAAACAGCACCAACTGCCCCGCTGTTCATATCATCAACCAGTTTTACCATATCAGCATCAACACCATTTTTATAGTTTGATGTAATGGCCCAGTTGATGGTTGTACCATTGGCGCCAATGGCTTCGTTGATGGCATTTACAATTACCTGTATGTTCACATCATTGCTTCCGCAAACAACCAACGCTGCACCTTTACTTGCAATTAATGCCGCTGCAACAGTGTCAATACCTTTAGTAAGTTTTGCATCTGCAATTGTTGGCGCAGATACAGCACCGCCCAATTTAGCCAGCAAAGCCAATGCGACTGCACCGGTTTCTGATGGTTTGTGCGTATAGCGGTCATCGGCGTTGCTACCCGTCAGGCTGATCATACTTTCAAACTGAAAATGCTTACTCAGTTCCGGTTTGTCACCTTTTACTTTTCTGTTTTGTGAATACTGATTGCTGAATTCTGCAGGGCTCAGCCATGTTCCCAGGAAATCGGCACCGAGGCTTACTATTACTTTTGCTTTATCAAAATGATAAGAAGGGATCGCTTTTTTTCCATAACAAGCTTCATTTGCCTGTAACATACCACTGTAGCTTACTGCATCGTATTGTACATGGCGGCTGCCGGGATATTTTGCTAAAAATTCAGTGATTATCTGTAGGGTAGATGGAGAGTTTACGGTAGCCGTGAGTAGCGCAACAGTTTTACCGGTAATAGCAGTCCCAACCATTTTATCAAAAGCATCAAACCCGGTAACTTCTTTAAACCCCTTACCATCTTTTTGCATGGGGTAACGAAGGCGGGTGTTATCATACAGATCCAAAACTGAAGCCTGTGCCTGTGCATTTGTACCGCCGTTGGTGATGGTTGATAAATCGTTTCCTTCTATTTTAATCGGCCTGCCATCTCTTTGTTTTACGATTACCGAAATGGCGTCGCCGCCGTTCACATAGGTGGAGGCATAATAATTGGCAATACCCGGTATAACATTTTGTGGCTTGTTTAAAAACGGTACAGCCTTACGTACAGGAACTTCGCAGCTTGCTGCAACTGCCGCTGCAGCTGTACTAAAGCCCAGGTATTTAAGGAAATCCCTGCGTGGAGTTTTGGCATCTAAAATACCCTTATCATCAAGGTCTGCTAAAGGAAGCAGCTCTTCTTTAAACTCATTTTTAGTTGATTCCTGAAAATTTTCCGTTTGATTCAGTTCACCAAAACTTTGCCAGTACTTTTTCTTACTCATATTATTTGTCTCAACCCAAGAAGGGCTTTTATGTGCTATAAAATGATAATTATTTTAGTGCTCCAGTTCTCCGCCGCGGCGGACTAGGGGGCTGTTAATAGTGACACTTCTGACATTCCGTTCCACCAATAGCTTCCACTGTTACGCTATCCATCTTGCCGCTCTTAATATCTTTGTGGAACTTCTCATAAATGCTGTAATATTTATTGCCGGTCTTATTTTCTTTATCGTAAAAATCAACTTTGGTATCCCTGTGGCAGTTAATACACCAGCCCATACTGAGGGTGCTGAATTGATACACTTCGGGCATTTGCTGTATATTACCATGACAGCTTTGACATTGCTGCTTTCCAACTTTTACGTGCTGGCTGTGGTTAAAATAAACGTGGTCCGGCAGGTTATGAATTTTAACCCACTCAATTGGTTTGGCTCCATCAGGAACACCATCTTTGTTGTTATCAGCATTATATGATTTCGTTGTTTCGTTCCAACCGGCGTAGGCGTATAGTTTTTGTATTTCAGCAGTTCCGTCCACAGCAGTTCCATCCTCTCTTACCAATTTATCGGCCCCTTCGTATTTATTAATGGATTTATGGCAGTTCATACAGGTATTAACCGATGGAATACTTGCCTGCTTACTATCCTGTGCACCGCCATGGCAATACAAGCAACTGATCTGGTTGGTGCCGGCATGTACCTGGTGAGAATAAAATATGGGTTGTTCTGGTTGATAATTTTGCATACGGCCCATTCCAACCGCCCCATTGATGGTAAAATATCCGCCTACGGCAAACAGCAATAAAATGCCCGCCATCAAATAAGTTTTGTTTTTATAAGCCGGAACAGGCTCAGGGCGCATTACGCCTTCTTTTTCATCTGATAATTTGCGAAGGTTACTGTTAACCTGTAATAATATGAAAGCGATAAGCGCTAAAACTAAAGTAAGAATTCCAAAGAGAAGAGAATCATCGGATGTTTTAGGGTCTTTTTCACCTGGCGGCGGAGTTGGCAGTGTCCAATTATCTGCATAATCTAAAATGGCATCGATTTCGTCATTTTTAAGTTGAGGAAAGGCTGTCATCCGTGCACCATATTTGGCAAGAAGTGCTTTTGCGTAAGGATCGGTGTCGAGAAATGCATTGGGTTTACGTACCCACTCATAAACCCATGTTTTTGAAGGTTCCCTGTCTCTTGCTCCTTTTAAAGCCGGGCCGGTAAAATCCTTGTCAATTTTATGGCAACTTGCACAATTTGCTTTAAACAACGCTTCACCATCAGCAGCTAAAGATTGGTTATTAATAGACACTAAAACAACTAAGGAAATGCTTGCGAAGATTCTGTTAAAAATTTTTCTATAGCGACTCATACGGTTATATCGGGGCTAATGTGGAAAAATATCCTGATTCGGCTGCAAAAATAAGACAGGATGCTGACAATATATCAACATTTTAACTTTTTTTTTTTCCTTATCTGGCGTGGTTTTCAGCCAATTGTCCCATTATCCGACGTGTCATTGTCATGTATTTGTAAGTAGTTTTTACAAAATGATTTTTTTTACAATATGCACATCAAATCACAAATTTTTACCCCACATTTGCCCAATGTTTGAAAAGCTTAAACATAAATGGAAGGTAAATGGCATAAACCTGTTACTCATTATCACAACTTTTGCGCTGGGCGGAAGCCTATGCGGTTATGCAGGAAGAAAAATTTTGCTGCTCACTAATTTGGAGAAAGGTGTTTTATGGTTTGTATTATACATAGTGGTTGTAACGCTGCTTTGGCCACTTTGTGTTTTACTCATCAGCATACCCCTGGGACAATTTACCTTTTTCAAAAAATACATAATTAAGATCGGAAAGAAAATGAGTGGCCGCAGTAATGTTAACAAAAACCGGCTGCGTACAAGCAGGATCGCTGTTTTTGCAAGCGGTGCAGGTTCTAATACGGAACAAATAATAAAGGCAGCCTCATCCCCGTCCCTTCCTCTGAAGGAGAAGGGTGAGGCGAAGATTGAAGCGAATAAAGCAGCATATGAAGTGGCATTGATAGTATGTAATAAACCTGGTGCAGGTGTGCTACAAATTGCTGAGCTGGCTGGTATTCCTTCGTTATTAGTAGACAGGGAAAGATTTTTTAACGGCGATAATTATTTACCGGAACTAAAGAAAAACAATATTGATTTTATTGTACTGGCTGGATTTTTATGGAAGATGCCTACCGCCTTAATCAATGCATACCCCAGAAAGATACTGAATATACATCCCGCTTTGTTACCAAAATATGGTGGTAAAGGCATGTACGGGCAATCTGTACATGAGGCGGTTATTGCTTCCGGAGAAAATGAAAGCGGTATAACCATCCATTTTGTGGATGAATTGTATGATCATGGAGAGATCATATTCCAGGCAAAATGCGAAGTAGCCCCAAATGATACAGCCCAAACCCTTGCACACAAAATTCATGTGCTGGAGCATGCAAACTATCCGCACATAATTGCATCAGTTGTACAAAAGCAAAATCGCAGTTAAAACATAACTACAGCCTCCTTGTCTTAATTTGTTCCAGTACTTTTACCCATTAAATTTTTCTGCCTGTTGCAATTATTTTTAAAAATACACACACTGCTGCTTTTTTTTATTGTTGCAACCAATCAATTGCATGCGCAATTAATTGTTGCCGGCACGGTGTTCGATTCTTCTAAAAAAAATTATGTTGAAAATGTACGGGTAGAAAGTACAGGCGGAAAATATACCACGACAGACTCCATGGGCAATTACAAAATATCGGTTGCCGAAAATGACTCCCTCACTTTTATCTATAAAAATAAGCCCACACAAAAGTTTGTTGTAAAAGATATTGCCAATATTACCCAGTTTGATATTTCCTTAGGGGTAACGGTAAAAGGCGGGTATCATACTTTAAAGGAAGTGTTGGTTTTTGCCCGCAGTTACCGGGAGGACTCTATGGAAAACCGGCAGAATTACGCGGATGTTTACAATTACCGGAAACCTACTATAAGAACCAGTGTGTCGCCAAGTGGTGCTGTAGGCGCTGATGTAAATGAGATCATCAACATGTTCCGCTTTAAGAGAAACAAGCGGCTTAATGCTTTCCAGGCAAGGCTTGAGCAACAGGAGCAGGATAATTTTGTAAGCTTCCGCTTCAACAGAAATTTTGTACGCCGCATTACGCAATTGCAGGGCGCCGAGCTGGATACTTTTATGGTAAGATATATACCCACCTACGAATTT
>JANOUJ010000417.1:0-2548 GCA_031416815.1 Chitinophagaceae bacterium | reverse complement strand
CTTTAGCTTCCCGGGTTGTTTCAAAGCCGATAACGGGTAGTATGGGACCAAAAATTTCTTCTTTCATGATGGCAGTATCCAGCGACACGCCTTCCATAATTGTTGGTTCGATGTATAGGTTATTCCTGTCTGAATTTCCGCCACAAACAATTTTTCCCTGTTGCAAATAGCCGCTTAACCTGTCAAATTGTTTTTCATTGATTATCCTTCCGTATTCATGACTGGCTGCAGCATCGGCACCAAAAAATTTGGGTATTGTTTTCTTAAAAGCTTCAATAAGTTCGTGCTTTTTAGATTGATGCACCAGCACATAATCAGGTGCTACACACATTTGCCCGGCATTCGAAAACTTTGCAAAGGCAATACGTTTGGCGGTAACTTTTATATTAGCATCATCTTCAACAATGCAGGGACTTTTACCTCCAAGTTCTAATGTAACCGGTACCAGCCTTTCGGCCGCCATCTTATAAATTATTTTACCCACGGTGGTACTGCCGGTATAAAAAACATGGTCAAAAGTAAAATTGTTCATCATCTGCGGTATCACCACGGCGCCATCTCCTTCTACAAACTGAATATAGTTTTTATCGAACGTTTCTTCAATCATTTGTTTCATTATGGCAGATGTGGCAGGTGCAAATTCAGATGATTTTAATGTTACGCAATTACCTGCTGCCATGGCACCGGCCAATGGTGTCATCAACAATTGAAAAGGATAGTTCCATGGACTGATGATTAGCACCACACCCAACGGCTCCTGCATCACAAAACTTTTTGAAGGCAGATTGAGCAGGTTTGTAGGTACGGTCTCAGGTTCCATCCAACCCTGTAAATGTTTTAAAATATTAGTAAGCTCCGACAATAAAAATCCTGTTTCTGTAACCCAACATTCTTCCGGGCTTTTTTTCAGATCGGTGTACAAAGCATCATGCAATTGTTGTTCATATTTTTTTACCGCCTGCTGCAGTTTCTTTAATTGCTCTTTTCTGAAAGCATAAGGTTTGGTAATGCCGCTCTCAAAATAGTTGCGCATTTGCATTAAGTTATCCATTACACATAAATTTGCTGAAAGGTAGTAATACTATCTTGATTTTATAAGTAGCCCGAAGGGTTACGTTTCCCGATTGCTATCGGGATTAGAAAGTATTATACCGATAGCAAAGTGCATTTTAACCAAATAACGGTAAAATCGGTATAAATTGGATAGTATGACTGATGAACAATATATGCAGCTTGCGCTTGCAGAAGCTCAAAAAGCATTTGACAGGGAGGAAGTGCCTGTTGGCGCCATCATTGTCATGAATAACCGCATCATTGCCCGTAGCCATAACCAGGTAGAGCTGCTGCACGACAGCACAGCCCATGCAGAGATATTAGCTTTAACCTCGGCATATGATTTTTTAAGCAGTAAATATTTACCGGAAGCAACCCTTTATGTAACAATTGAACCTTGCCTGATGTGTAGTGGAGCACTATACTGGAGCAAGATCAATAAGATTGTTTTCGGAGCCGATGATGAAAAAAACGGTTATAAAAGATGCTGCGGAAGCAACAATCCCTTTCATCCAAAAACACAATTAGTTGGTGGTATTTTAAGAGATGAATGTGCTAACCTGATGAAAGATTTTTTTAAGGCCCGCCGCTGATCAATGGATAACCAATTTGCTTTTCAGCATTATTTTTCCCTGTTTCAGGAATAAAAAATAAAGTCCTGGTTTTTCTGAGAACATAAATATGATCACTTCGTTCCCCGAAAGTACCAGTCGCTTTTCTTCACGCAATAATTTACCGGCAGTATTGATCAGTTGAATTTTTACATACCCTGGAGTAAATCCTTTAATGTCGATCTCAGCTTTGTTTTTTGTTGGGTTGGGATAAAAGCGAAGCGAAGGTTTTTCCTTTGCTACGAGGGTATCTTTTTTACCCCGCTGGGACATTGCAAATTCTTTAAACCCGTTGAGCGAGTCAGCTGCTTTTAATGGCCCCTGCGAAAAACAGCTACAAATTCCCAAAAACGTAAAAAATAACAATATGATTTTTTTCATTTTAAACACGATAAGGAATTAGATAACGTAAATTTGTGGTCCATCATTCACAACAAACTCTTAATAAATAAAACAGATAAATTATGGCATTTACATTACCGGCGCTGCCTTATGCACACAATGCATTGGAGCCACATATCGACACCAAAACCATGGAGATACACCATGGTAAACACCATCAGGCCTATGTAGATAATTTAAACAAAGCTATTGCAGGCACTGATAATGAAAATAAAACCATAGAAGAACTGGTTGCCTCGGCTGGCTCAATTAGTCCGGCAGTGCGTAACAATGGCGGCGGCCATTGGAACCATAGTTTCTTTTGGGAAAGCCTTGCACCAAATGCAGGCGGCAGTCCTTCCGGCAAACTGGCTGATGCCATCAATGAAGCCTTTGGTTCTTATGATGCATTTAAAGAAAAATTTGCAGCGGCCGGTATGACCAGGTTTGGAAGCGGTTGGGCATGGCTGATCGTAAAAGACGGTAAGCTGGAAGTATCATCC
>JANOUJ010000416.1:0-1588 GCA_031416815.1 Chitinophagaceae bacterium | reverse complement strand
AAATAATTGGCTCCTACCAGCGGAACGCCAAGTTCATTCCCATATTTAAAATAGTTTGTTGTCATAAACAGGTTCCACTTTAATTTTTTTGTGATGGCGTAATCAACATTTAAACTGGCGATCAAATTATTGTTGCTGCTGAAGCTCCCTGTTTTTCCCAGTGTATATTGAAGTTGGCCACGCATGTTTATTTTGTCTTTGGCCATGGGTACACCCAGTCCACAGCTAAATGTAAATAACTGCACATTAATAACAGGGGTTTTATTATAGAAATACAGCGCACTAAAATCGGGTGTAATTTTTTTAGTGAAATAGGTAGGCACATAAGTTAACAAGGCAGTGTGTGTATTATTATGAGTAGTGGTGGTTATATTGCCCGGATTGGTTGTAGAGGTTTCATCATACTTACTGTAATTGTAACTCATGCTTAAAAGATGACTCATCTTATTGTTACTCCAGGTGTATGTTGGATTTATACCTATATCGTTACTTACATTTTTTATGGAAGGAGTACTGCTTACCACGCCGCTGCTGGTAAACCCAAAATTATTGTAACTCACATTCAGGCTCCAATGATTGTTAAACTGGGTAAACCAATTGAGGTTGCCCAAGAATTGATTGCTCCTGCTACCCAATGTACCGCTCATATTATTTACCCGGTTACCAATACTGGCAATCACATTCATTTTATAATTTTTGTCTTTGTCTTTCCAGGCATTAAAGCGGGTGTTTAAAGTAAGGTCGAGCCGGTCGGGTTGCTGGTATGGGTATCCCATGCTTATAAAGCCTGCACCTAAATATTTTGTTTTAAAGCCAATATCAAAATTGGTTGACTTTTTACCAAGGCCTCCCGTAAATGCATAATCCTTTTGGGTAGATGAATAAGCCATGATAAATGGTTTAAGTGAACTTGCGCCACCAATAACCGGCGGTCCGGAATTGGTATTGGTTGTAAAGATGCTGTGTGCACCTTCCAGTTCCAAATACCAGCCTTTTTTAAAATAAGCATTGTTGATCAGGCTGAACACAACACCTTCCTGTGGATTAATTGATGGTGGAGTTGCAACACTATTAAATTTATCTCTTCCTTTCACTACCGTAAATGCCATCTTATATCTTCCTTCTTTTTCTCTGCCAAACTGCGCCATCCAGTTACTACGTTTGTAGGCGCCCGGCACTAGTGGCGATGTTGATGCATTGATGCCCTGCTGAGACGTACCAGTAAAGAATTTCAGTATCCATCCTTTAGGTTTTAGATTAAACCCGGCACCAAACACACCAATATCGCCGGTGCTTAATTCACTGTAGTTAAGGTATTGTGTACCCAACTGCAGCTCGGCCCATTTGTACTTTGGGTTGATGGAAAAATTGTTCGTTGGGTTGGTAATAAACTGCCCAAAATTTTGACTTCCTAATGCACCCAATCCACCAGATGGCCCGGCAAAATTGGTAGGCAGGGCAGCAAAATTAAAATTGAAGGGCAAGCTTAAGCCGCCAATCTTAATTTGCGGGGCAATATTAAAACGCACTTGGTTCCAGGGTCTTCGTGGTGAATAAAAGGTTGGTGTTTTTGGATGAACCGTTAAGC
>JANOUJ010000415.1:0-5949 GCA_031416815.1 Chitinophagaceae bacterium | reverse complement strand
TTTTGGGAATGAAACATGGCTATACACAGCTTTTAGAACCATAGAAGACGGCAAAGAAATTTACCAGATACCATTCCTGATCAATATGGGCTGGTCATTCATCTTTACGATAGCTGTTATGGTTGCCTTCAGTATGGCCGGTCCAAAAATAAATCCAAAAGCTTTTGAACTGGACAGGTCTATGTTTAAACTAAAACCATCCATCATTGCCATGATCGTAATAACATTGCTGATACTCACCGTGCTGTATGCAAAATTCTGGTAACGCGGAATGATCATTATAAGATAAGGCGGAAAATCTATTCCGCCTTATCTAATTTTCATTTCATGTAAAATCATATGTCACCCCTTCGGGGTTTGTCCAAAATTCAAACACATTGCTAGAATTATTGCAACCCTTCGGGTTTGAGGGCAACACATCGAAATATTCCCGGTTCCAAAAAATACAACAGGTTAATCAAGCACAACTCCCGGGGGATATGATTATACCACAACCATGAATAGGATGCAAAACCAAGGGGTGATATGCTTTTAGAGAATATCTCTACAAACGATCAAAACCCAAAAGGGGTGTCATGTGGATAAAACATATACCCACTACCGATCAAAACCCCGAACGGGTGACATAATTTTAGCAGATATATTCCCAACCAATCAAAACCCCGAAGGGGTGACATGCTTATAAAACATATACCCACAACGAATCTAAACCCCGAAGGGGTGACATAATTTTAGCAGATATATTCCCAACGGAATCAAAACCACGAAGGAAATGATCTAGCATTTATACTAAAGAAAATCAAAAATTCAAAGAGGAGGCATAACAAAAGCCCTTATTAATCATACCATTCAAACAAATGTTTATCATCATACTCAATTTCAAATTTTCTCAGAAACTCCGTATACTCCTGTTTAAATGTTTTCTTTTGATGATGTTTTTCCTGGTTCATAATATAATCATACACATTCCTTATATGGGAATGTGAATACGAAAATGCACCAAAACTTTCCTGCCATGCAAATTTGCCCTTTACAAACTTGTGGTCGTTTACAAAATTGGATGAATTGTTTTTAATGTCTCTTACCAATTCTGATATTGCCATAACGGGCTTTAATCCCACAAATGCATGAATATGATCAGGCATACCATTTACAATAATGGATTTGTGTCCTTTGCCTTTGATTATTCCGGCAATATATTTATGAAGGTCAGTTTTCCAATTATTTGCGATCAGGTTTTCCCTGCCTTTTACGGCAAAAACGATCTGTATATAAATTTGAAAAAATGTTCCTGGCATTGTAAATAGATTTTAGTTTTGAAAATGTCACCCCCTTGGGTTTTGTAGACAATTTAATACATTACTATAATAATAACAACCCTGCCCGTTCTGTTCAGGCGAGCCTTACGGTGTTGACGACGGCACCATCTAACATCCACTCCCTAAATGCTATGAACGGATCAGAAGAAAAAACCCCCGGAATTCCGGGGGCCCTTATCCATAAATTAAAACTGAACTATTTATTCTGCTCCGTCAATTCGCCCTCTTGCTACAGCATAGCTACCGACTTTATTGCCGGTGGTAATACCTGCGTCACAATCACTGCGGAAATGTATACCGCCATACAAACGGGAAACGGATGCTTCTTTAGCCATATCTGTATAGGCCTGTGCCCTTGCCGGAACAATATAACCCAGCACCGTAGCCGCAGCACCGCTGAATGTACTGTGCCCGGAAATATAGGCAGGAAAATTAGGCAGGCCGATACCCGTTTTGATCCTTGCGTCCACCTGCATGGGGCGTGGATTAAAATATAGATTCTTGGCATCCCAGCAGGCGACGCCGGCATCCATGATGGCCATATTCAACAGCGCCATGTTGCGTGCCCACCTGGCTTCGCTGAAACCCTGTTGTGCAAAATCATTGGCTGCAATATAATTCCAGTGGCCCGGTGGTGTGTAGGTCCTCAAACCATCGGCCCAGTAATTGGCAATGCGCAATTGTTCCCTCGTTAGGTTCTTTGTTATCTGGTAAATTTCTTCCGTCTCATCTTTAAATTTTTGTGAGCCGGTAGAGGGTGGCGCAGGCGGCCTGATACTGTTAACCAGGGTCAGGGAATCAAACAGGAATGCCCTTACAGCGCCGTATGCAGGTAACATAGGCGGACGCTCGGGTGCCTCCTGGCTGATCCAGGGTATTTCGCCCCGGACAATACAATCTGATTTTAGTTTGGCCCAAAGGGTGGCATTACCGGCAGCGGCCCCTGCCCTGTCGCCACGGGCCCTTGCTACAAATTTGGCTGCTACTAATTTTCCCAATGCCTCACCTGCATCCAGGTCGCTCCGCACATTGGCGCCGGAAATCAGCCTGGCCCGTTTGTGTTCCTCGGCACGCTGGTTAATATAATCCTGGTTGCCCGGAAACATCAGTTTTAATATTTCAACACTGGCACCCAGTATGGTTGCATCTTCACTGGGGTAAGATGGCAACGTGGATTTAGGTAATAAGGTTTGAATGTTGGCATCCACGCTAAAAGGAGCAGGACGATTATACTGTTGTTTATAATGGTAAGCTGCCACACAGGCATCATACTGTGCCGTACTTAAATAGGCATAGGCCCTGGCCGCATAAGGCGGGTTGGCAAATGGAAAAGTTGGATAAGCCAGCGGATTGCCGGCACTGGGAAAAGGATAAGAGCCATCCGGATTCTGATAAGGCGGCAGGTTGTGCAGGGCCACCAGTTCCCGCATGATCTCGTTCCAGCGCAATACGGCACCTGCTCCCCAATATTTCACCAGGTTCCTTTCGTCGGTGGTGAGCTGGTTCTGAAAACTTTTTATCTCATTCAACTGAACAATATAATCGGGTGATGTAGTGGCGATGGGTGCTGCACAGGCAAACTCATTGGCGGTGGTCAACAGTATCGGCTTCCATAAACCCGCAGTGGCATCCACCCGGGTGGGATTGATCATCGGGTATTGCATGTTCTGCTCATCAATCGTTTTTTTACAGGAATTGAACAGTACCGACCCTCCAATGAGCCCGGTTAAGATCGTTGTAAGTAAAATTATTTTTTTCATTTGCATTTATTTCAGTTTGAATTACGCTTTAATTAATCAATAGCCAGGATAAACAATTCGAAAAAAAATCAGGCTATCTGTAAATAACCATAAAGATTTTTTTTCTCAGCTTCGCTGCCAAAAGGTTTACCACAAAGACTCAAAGACACTAAGGAAAATGATAAATCATTTTATGAAAATCAAGCAGTCCGCTAAAACAAAATAAACCCTAAAACTCCTCGCTGCAAAGTCATTCGAAGAATGACCCCTTTGTGTCTTCGTGTCTTTGTGGCTAATTTTTTTTTCTGCGAAGCAGAAAAGAAATAGATAATCCTTTGGATTATTCTTTTACATCAGTACTCTACTACCCTTTCCCCTACCGTATTTATATTTCAAAAAAGCTTCTCAAATAATAATGCCCCGCTTAACCTCAACCTCAATCTTCCCTTCTCCCTACTTCCCGTCTGTCTTCTTCTCCTTTTTCTCTTTCTTCCCAAAATCCATAATGTAAAATAGCCCGGCATTAAATCCTGTGGACTGGCCCACATTCCTTCCCGCAATCGTGGTGCTGCCGTTGGCAATAACCGAGAGGCCGTTCAGCGGCGTTTCATACTTTATATTCAACCCAATGGTGGTAGCGTTCATCCTGTTACTGACGAAGGGCATGCCGTTACGCGGAATATCAAAACCGCCCAGGGTTGTCCATTGATTAAACACGGCCTCTGCCACCCAGGTCTCACTCCTGTATCCGGCCCTCAGGTTCACCTGCGATGCATCAGGCATTCTTACTTTATTACTGTAATGCATTTCGGTTGTGTAATAGGTATTCCTGTCGAGCGTAACATTACTGCGGGCAATATAGCTGTAAGATGCTGTCGCAAATAAATGGTTGCGCTGGTAATCCGCCATCAACCGCATGGTTACGTTATTACTGTGCAGCCCGATAGAAAGTGGTAAAAAATCTTCATTGTAATTGGAAACGGGTGTTGCGTAACCTCCAATAAAAAACACTTTCAGGTCGCCCTTAGCAATATGCTTTTGATAGGCCACCCATTTTAAAAACAGCGACAGGTCCTGTAATCCTTTTTGCCCGGCCATATTGCCTGCGCTTGCTTTAGTTTTTACATAGGGTAATGCAAAAAGAAAATTGAGCCGGTGGGTAAGGCCATAGTTACCCATAAGCATAAAGTTGGTAGTGGATACCCTGCCTATATTCAGGTTCTCTCTTTTTAAAGTTCCTTCCCAGTAGTTTTTCCAACTGCTGTAACCTGCTGTGGGGCCCACACAAAAAAAACGCTTTTCCATCATCAGCCCATCTATATCGGTTTGCGCTGAAGCCGGTTTTGTAACAGTTAGCAAGAGTCCACAAATGATCAGCCTGTATAATGTACGGGTAAAAAATCTCTTCATTCGTTAAATATTTAGCATGTTAGTTTGGTTCCTGCAGTTCCTGGTTAAGCAATTTACTATTTTTCAGAGATTTATTAAACAATTTAAGATTATCCTGCGATTGAAAGGCATTTAAATGCCGGCCATGGTGCAGATCGGTGCCCACCAATCCCACCAGCCCCTCGTCCAATAAATACCTGGCTGCCCGGGTCGCATTTTTTCCATAGTAGCCCGTGAGCGACAATAAGTTTACCTGCAGGATGAACCCAAGATCTTTAAGCTTTTTATATCCCTCAAAGTTATTGTGAAAATAAAAATACCTTTCGGGGTGCGCCAATATGGGCTGATAGCCGCCGGTAATGATATGAAATACGATCTCCTGCAGGTTAACCGGCTCTGATGTATAGGGTATTTCGGTCAAGAGTAAATTTTTATGCAGGGTACGCAGTGGCTGCTTTTGTTGCAGTAGCTCCATAAAATAATCGTCGAGCATATACTCGGCCGCTGCTGATATCTGCATAGGTATGGCTGCAGCTGCGCAGGCCTGCTGCAGTTTGCTAAGGGCTGCCTCAATGGTTTCGTTATTATTGCGGTACAGGTCGCCAATAATATGCGGCGTGGCAATGCAGGTACGTATACCCAGGTCGTACAGGCCTCTTACAAGCAGCAATGATGTTTCCACATCCGGGGAGCCATCATCAATACCAGGCAATATATGCGAATGCATATCGACGGTTACAGGCAACTGCCCCGTAAATGGCATGGTGCCATCATCCTGCTTATTTTTTTTGAATAAATTAAACATCGTTTAAAGAAAGTTGCTGCAGAAAGTATTTATCCGCCTGCGGCGGAAAGTTTTTACCACAAACCTGCCTGCCGGTAGGCAGGGGCACAAAGACACTAAGCTTCACAAAGCTCTTTGTGTTTCTTTGAGCCTTAGTGACTTTGTGGTTCAAAATTTATTTAATAGCGTTCCCATATCCAACCACTAACACAGAAAGAATGATTGTTGAAATTCCCACTATGATAGTTGTTCTTGTTTTTTTACTCACCCCTTTCCATTCGTTCAAAGCAATCCCCCAACAGTTGGCAATAAGTATGATAAATGCCATGTGCAAAATCCATGAACTTGCTCCATTGCCCATCTTGCTTTCACCCATTCCATAGAAGAAGAATTGAAGAAACCAGGTGGTTCCTGCCAAAGCAGAAAATGCATAGTTCATGATCAGCGGTGTCTTTGCATTTGCATAATCTCCAAAAGTTTTATTGCGTGCATTTAATATCATGCACCAAATGAAGTTGGTCGATAATCCACCCCACAACAGCACAACATAAGCGACATTGTTCTGGTACAAGGGATTCTGTCCTGATGCGACCGCTGCCTCAGCCATTGGCTTACCTGCTTCAATTCCAAAGTTGAAACAAGAACTTAATATACCAGAGGCAATGGCGACTATTAATCCTTTCACCAAACTGAATTCGGCCACGCTTTCTTTCTTTTG
>JANOUJ010000414.1:0-4294 GCA_031416815.1 Chitinophagaceae bacterium | reverse complement strand
GTGCGAACCTTTTAAAATAGAAATGGTGGTGCGGGGAAACCTTACCGGTCATGCCTGGAGAACCTATGCGGATGGTAAACGATTATTATGCGGAGTAGAAATGCCGGAAGGGATGAAAGAAAATGACTACTTCCCCACCCCTGTCATTACACCCAGCACCAAAGCTTCTGAAGGACATGATGAAGATATTTCGGCGGAAGAAATAATGAAAACAGGTTTAGCAACAGCAAGTGAATGGGAAACTTTATCTGCTTATGCGTTAAAGCTTTTTACACGAGGGAAAGAAATTGCAGCTAAGCAGGGATTAATCCTAGTAGATACGAAATATGAGTTTGGTAAAATAGGTGATATGATTTACCTGATGGATGAAATTCATACTCCCGATAGTTCAAGATATTTTTATGCTGATGGCTTTGAAGAAAGACAAATCAAAGGCGAAAGACAAAAGCAATTGAGTAAAGAGTTTGTTAGGGAATGGCTGATAGCGAATAATTTTATGGGTAAAGAAGGACAAACCGTGCCTGCAATGAGTGATGAATGGATACAGACCATATCAAACCGCTACATAGAACTCTACGAAAAAATAATTGGCGAAAAATTTGTACCGGTAGAGTTGAGTGATGAGGAAACTGAGAAGTTGGTTATTAAAGAATTAAAGAAGTTGAGTGAATAAATTTACTTCTTATTCATTTCATCCAATCTCGGCCTTAACCGCTTTTTACTTTTATTAAATACCATCATCCCCTTATCAATTCCTTTACGCAGTTCTGCCTGCTCTTCTAAAGGCAGGTTATAAACGGCCTGGCATTCAACTGTACAACAACCATCATATTGTTTAGCGCATTCATCGCATTGGATAAATAAAAGATGACAGCCATCGTTCTTACAATTGGTATGTGTATCTGCAGGTTTGCCGCATTGGTGGCATTTGGCAACAATATCTTCTGTTATCCGCTCTCCCAGCCTGTCGTCAAAAACAAAATTCTTACCAATGAATTTTGATTCGAGACCAGCAGCCTTTGCTTCTCTTGCGTAATTAATAATACCACCTTCCAGGTGGTACACATGATCAAACCCATGATGTAACATGTAAGCGCTTGCTTTTTCGCAGCGTATGCCGCCGGTGCAATACATAATGATGTTCTTATCTTTCTTATCCTTCATCATATCCACGGCCATCGGTAATTGCTCCCTAAAAGTATCGCTGGGTATTTCGATCGCTTTTTTAAAATGTCCCACTTCGTATTCATAGTGGTTGCGCATGTCGATCACAATGGTATCATCCTGCTGCAGCAATTCATTCATTTGTTGGGCATTTACATAGCTGCCTTTGTTTTGCATACTGAAACCAGGATCTGTAATGCCATCAGCAACAATTTTTTCACGCACTTTTATCTTCAATACCCAAAAACTTTTTCCGTCGTTATCTACAGCATAATTTAACCTGATGTTTTTTAAAGCAGCAATAGTATTAAGATAATTTCTAAAAACATCTACATTACTGCCGGGCACACTTAGCTGTGCATTGATACCTTCTGCAGCCACATAAACTCTTCCAAATACTTTTAAAGCATTCAGCGCCTTGTACAACTCATCTCTGAATTGCTTTGGATCATCAACAGGAAAATATTGATAAAAGGAAATAGTGGTACGATGCTCCGTTTCTGCGTACAATAATTTTTTTAATTCCGCCTGGGAAATTCGATTGTGTAATACTGCCATAGCTTTAAAATTTGATCCCTTCACCGGGTCTGACGTCCCCGTCTGACCATTCTGCAGGGAAATCTTTTGTTACAAGGTCAGACGGGGCGTCAGACCTTGTATAAGATTGGATGCTTGCAGGCAAACCAAATTGTACAGCAAAGATATTGATAATACGATTATAAACTTATTGAGGAACGCCGGTTGCGGCCATTGTCAACACGTACACTACCGCCCAGTATGCCGCCTGTGCCAATACGTACACCAAACAAACCCTTTTTGCCATTATTATAAGCCGCAACAAAATCAACCCGAAAGAGTTTTAGAATATTCTCGAGGCCGGCAAATACTTCAACATAATTACTTTTTCCATTTACATAAAAAGCATTGCCGCCTGCAACCAGGTTCCAATTGAGTCGCTTAAACAAAGGAATTTTATTGGTGAAAAAACCATTAAAATGATGCTCCAGGTGGCCGTAAGTGTAAAATGAACTGATGGTGCTGTTGGCATAATAAGGCGCCAATTGAAAACTGTTTACATATTCACTGGCCCTGGTTGACCGGTTGCCGTTGAAATGCTGGTAATCTTGAATAAACACTTTACTGGTGTTTAAAAAACCTCCGATGCCGATTTTGTATCTTAATAAGCCAGCCAGCTTAAAATTCTTGTCGTCATTTATACTAAAACGCCATTTGTCAAAATTTACATCGCTACCAAAAATATTTTTAAACCCCTTTGTATAATTTAAACTAAAGGTTGGATAATTTGAACCCAATGACATTTTACGGTTTGGATACTGGATATATTTTTGTCCGGGTTTTATACTTACATCAAAACTTATAACAAAAGCCTGGTGCCTGGGAAATTGTGATGCAATTTTTTCCGAAGGATAATTGGGTAGTTTATTAGCAGAATCTCTTTTAAATATAACGAAATCAGTTGTGTTGTCAAGTGGCAGCCTGTCTTCGTACAATGCATTCACGTTAAACCTTAATCCGGTTTCGTAACGCTTGTTGAAATTAATACTACCAAAATAATTCTCGTATATCTTCATAAAATTATCGCCATAGAATAATGTATTGATCGTATTGTAAAGTGGCGTGATAGGATTTGCTTTATTGAATTGGCTTACTCTTTTGCCGCCTGATATTGTCCATGCCTGCCGTTTTATTTTTTTATCGGTTTCCCAATCACGGGTGCGGAAATAAATATCGGCCCATGCATTTAGATGGCCGTTGCTAAAACCGTAACGGATATTTGGTTCAAACGTAAAATTGGTCTTTATCTTTTTAAAATATTTGCTGTAATAAGGGCTGATGTTCATAACAAGGCCTTCCACGGTATTGTATTCCAATCCTTTTATCAAAGACTCTATTCCCCATGTATGATTACCATTCACCGTGTATTTTGTGCGGTGCAAACCCTTCCAGAAAATATTATAAGGTTTTAGTTTGCCTTGCTTTTTATTCATTGAATCAACCGATGCCTGGCTTAGTATAGAATCTTTATTAACGAGAAACAGACTGTCCTTTACCTGGTAGTCAATTCTTTCCTCAATTTCTAATGGCATCGGCCTGATGCTATCCCAATAAGCAACCGGCTTTTTATTGGAAGCCGTATCATATTTAACGATCACATTGTTAAACCTGTTTTTTGCAAACACACGATTGATCTTATAATCGGAATACACAGACACAAAATTGCCAATAGCATCAATTCCAAATTGTTTAAACCCAAAATTGATATGCTGGTTTTTTACACGCCATACATTGTTACCTACCGGAACATGATATTGGGTAATGTGCAATGTATCAACGATCTCCAGCTGCGATGTTTTGGTCAACAAAAGATCAAGGCTATGAATGCGCCAATCGCCATCTGTGATATTAATGATACCGGAAAAAGCAGGCTCATAAGTACGCCGCGGAGTTAGTTGTATGCTGCTGATCTCTTTTCCATCTTCATAAAAACTTCCAAGGTATTTATACCGGTACATGCTAATAGCCGCATCGGCAATGGGCGAAACAAAACCTCTGGGATTTAACCGGTCAAGAAAAACAGACACATTGTTTTGATAAAAACTGATAAAGGTTGGAAATGTAAACCCAAAACCATCGCTTCCGCTGACCCTGCTGCTGATCACTTCCATTTTAAATTTGTCGGGCTGTTGCACATATATTTTAGCAACAGATTCAGCCAAATAAATAATCCCTTTACGCGAAGAATCGAGCCCCATTTCTTTTACGTCTTCTTCTTTTATTTTGCGCCCCATTATTTGTTTGGGAAGTTTACGCAGTTTCATCATATCCTTTGTGTACAATTCGCATTCAAAACTTTTAACCTGCTCATTGTAAAAAGATCGTTTTTTTATTGCCTGCCTGATGATCTCGTAGGCCGCATCTTCACCGCTCTTCACCACCACTTCAGTCATATCCAGTTGTTGAGCAGCAATTATAAAAGTGACCTCTGCATCTTCATTTTTCACTGTAAGATTTTTCTCCTGTGTTTTATAACCTATATGCTGGCAAACAACTGTATACGTGCCCGGAGCGACAGAAAAAGAAAATTTTGCTTTATTGTTGGCACTGGTGC
>JANOUJ010000413.1:0-2464 GCA_031416815.1 Chitinophagaceae bacterium | reverse complement strand
AAGCATGAGCAGCGTCCTGAAATTTCAGGGCGCTTTTTTTATAGCATAGCTTTAACGCAGGTTGATTGCCCTTTGTCAATTACCTTTGTGCCCGTGAAAGAAAATGAAAAATACCAGGTGGTGATTGGGTTGGAAGTGCATACCCAGCTACTTACCCGGAGCAAATTATTTTGTGGTGATAGCGGCGCATTTAGCACCGATCCCAATACACATATTAGTCCCATTACACTGGCACACCCGGGCACTTTGCCTAAAATGAATGTAAAGGCCATCGAATATGCCATTAAACTGGGGCTTGCATTACACTGTGATATTGAACAGCATAATTATTTTGCCCGTAAGAATTATTTTTACCCTGATCTGCCAAAGGGCTACCAGGTTTCGCAACATACAACACCCATTTGTAAAAATGGATTCGTACAAATTAAGATAAAAAATGTAGTAAGAAATATCCGCCTCAACCGCATCCATATTGAAGAAGATGCCGGAAAAAGTTTGCATGATGTGGATGAGAATTATACGTCCATTGATCTGAACCGTGCCGGCGTACCACTGCTGGAAATAGTAAGCGAACCCGATATGCACAGCAGCGATGAAGCATTTGCCTATATAACCGAATTGCGTAAACTGGTAACCTGGCTGGGCATTTGCGATGGCAATATGGAAGAAGGCAGTATGCGTTGCGATGCCAATATTTCCATACGGCTTACCGGCGATACAAAACTAGGTACAAGGGTTGAAGTGAAGAACCTCAACAGCATCCGTAATGTAAAAAGAGCCATTGATATTGAAGTGGAGCGTTTAAAAGGGTTGGTTGAGAACAACGAAACCATCATCCAGGAAACAAGAAGTTATGACGCAGATAATAACAGCACTTTTTCTTTACGTTCCAAAGAAGATGCTGATGATTATCGTTATTTTCCAGAGCCTGACCTCTCTCCTTTTCAAATAACTGATGATTATTTGGTGCAGATAAAAAATGAAATGCCTGTGTTGCCTGAAGCATTAAAGCAGCATTATATAAATGACCTGAAGCTTTCTGAATATGATGCCACAGTTATTTGTGATGATAAAACGCAATCCGGGTATTTCGAAGACGTGATAAAGCACAGTAATAATTATAAGGCGGTTGCCAACTGGATGCTGGGTCCGGTTAAAAATTATTTGAACGATAATAATATTTCTTATGCCACCTTTACTCTACCTGCATCAAAACTGGCCGACTTGATCGGCCTGGTTGAAACCGGTAAATTGAATTTTGGTATTGCTTCGTCAAAAATATTACCTGCTTTATTATTGAAGCCTGGAAAGCAACCATTGCAAATTGCAACAGAATTAAATTTGCTACAGGATAGTGACACCAGTTCTATTGAACAATGGGTTGATGAAGTGATCGCCGCTATGCCTGATAAAGTAATGCAATATCAATCGGGAAAAAAAGGCCTGGTTGGTTTATTTGCAGGCGAGGTAAAAAAACGCAGCAAGGGTAAGGCTGATATGCAAATGGTAAATAAGATCTTAGAAAAAAAATTAAATACCCCATAAATGAAAAAACTATTCACTGCAGCGGCTATCGCTGCCATTTTATTTTCCTGCAATGATAAAGCTGATAAAGGTATGTTCACGCTTTCTGGTGAAGTAAAATCTGCTCCCGATCAAAAGGTTTACCTGGAACAATTATTTTTCAGCGCCAGGCAACCCGAGGTATTGGATACCGGTGAGATAAAGAACGGGAAGTTTTCGCTTTCTGCCATTGGGGCCGAAGAAGGTTTGTACCGCATTCGTATCGCAGATGGTGGTGGTGCTATTTTCATAAATGAAGGAAGGAAAATAGATTTTGCCGGAACGGCAATAGTGCAGGAACCGTTAAGCGGTTCATTTACCGGCCCGGCCAATATTGCTTTAAAAAAACTTATTCAATATGCCGACAGTGTAGGTTTGCTCATTGCAAATAAGAACAGGTTACTTACCGAGTTCTCTAAAGCGAACGTAAAAGAAGATGACAGTATTTTCATCGCTACTTTTAATGAATTCACTGCGTTGAAAGAAAATTTCACCCAATTCAGTTATGCTTATGCGGACAGTGCTAAAAGTCCTGTTGTCGCTTTATTTGCAGCTACTATGGCACCTGTTGAGATCAGTGAATTTGAAGGCCCTTTAAACAAACTCGTTAAGCGTTTTCCAAATCATAAGGGTATTGCCGATGCACTTATATATGTAAAATCACAGGCTGCTGCACCCCAAACACAGAACCAGCCGGCGGCAAAGCCCGCTGTCGGCGATATGGCTCCTGAACTGACGATGAATGATGTTAACGACAAGCCTTTTTCACTAAGCCAGTTGCGTGGTAAATATGTACTGATAGATTTTTGGGCCAGCTGATGCATGCCCTGCCGGGATGAAAACCCAAATGTTGTTGCTGCCTTCAACCAATTTAAAAACAAAAACTTTACTGTGTTGGGTG
>JANOUJ010000412.1:0-5769 GCA_031416815.1 Chitinophagaceae bacterium | reverse complement strand
CCGCACATACGGAAGATAAAAGACTTCCAGGTTTTCTTTGATTTTTTTAGAAGATCGTTCTGTATTTTCTATAACAACATCTTTTATCCCGTTTTCCTGTCCCGTCCAACTTCTTGTTACTACAGTAATGTTATAAAAATCTGATAAATATTTAGCCCACGATACTGGTCTTCTGGTAGCTACAATATTATAAGGATCAAAATAATAAGTTACAATTAGAATATTCTTCATAATCCTGTTGTATAATCAATATAAAAAATTGACTATAAATGTTTCTTTAAAGTGTTGCAAATTTCTAAAGCTGCGTTTCCCTTACCATACATATGCTTATGATAAATTGTAGGTGTTTTGTTAAGTTGAAATTTTAAATCACTTAAATTATCAAACACTAAAGTATTCCAGCCTCCTTCCAATGTTTCTACCCACTCCGTTTCACTTCTTAAAGTAATGCATTTTTTCTGCAGCATATATGCCTCCTTTTGAATTCCTCCGCTATCAGTAATTATGCAATCAGCATACATTTGATAGCTTATACTCTCTAAATATCCAATTGGAGGGATAAACTCTATATTCCTATAATTTTCATGATTCAAACCATAAGACGTCATAGCACTCACTGTTCTGGGATGAATCGTGAATATTACCTTTTTTTCAAGCTGGTTAAATATCTCTAAAATTTGTTTCAGCCTATCGATATCATCTGTATTGTATGGACGATGTATAGTGGCAAAATAATATGGATAGCTCTGTATTTTTTTTATTTTGGGTTTTATTATTTGTAACATATCGCACATTACATCTCCACAAACAAATATATTACTATGTTGGATGCCTTCTTTTTTCAAGTTCTCAACAGCTTGCTGAGTAGGACAAAATAGGAAGGAAGCAAATTCATCCGCAATAATCCTGTTAATTTCCTCCGGCATTTTCCGATTATAGCTTCTTAAACCTGCTTCAATATGAATCAGGGGTATCTGCATTTTAGCTGCAATCAATGTTCCTGCTAATGTAGAATTTGTGTCGCCATATACCAAAACAGCATCAGGCGATTCGTTTAAAAAAACTCTTTCAATCTCAGTCATCATTACAGCAGTTTGTTCTCCCTGGGGTTTACCGCCGCCAATGTCAAAAAGGTAATCAGGTTTCGGAATACCTAGTTCATCAAAGAATATTGCACTCATGTTTGCATCATAGTGTTGTCCCGTATGAATCGTTACAGACTCAAAATGCTTTTGCAGTTTTAATTGCAAAGGGGCATGTTTAATGAACTGGGGGCGTGCGCCTATTATTGATATGATCTTTTTCATTTAAACAGTGATTCTTTTATTTTATCAAATTCCGTTCACTAATACTGCAGGCATCTCCGGACGATTCCGTAACCAGATCTATAGGCAGACCAGCAAATGATAGAACCATTTATTATTTAAAAAAACTTTAAATAAACCATATAAATAATTATACATACTATGGAAAAAGTAATTATTCTTTTAAAATTATATGGTATTAAGTATAATTTTTGTGCCTTTATGGTTATATAAATAGTTGTTACAAGATTCCCCAAAACTACAGCTAATGCGGCTCCTTCTTTCTCAAACAATGGTATAAGAGAAAAATACCCAATAACTGTAATTACTACAGAATATATAGCAGCTTTTGCAATAGGTTTATTGTCTTTTGCCAAAAGATTTGCAATTGTTACAACCTGTATTGCACCAGAAATAATCACATTGAAAGCTAATATCCCGATTACGGTATAAGCCGGCATGTATTTTTCGTTTGTAAACAGGTGTAAAATAAATTTTGCCATAAGGCCCAGCATTAATGCACAAGCCATGCCTGCGTAAATATAATACTCCAGAATTTTTGCGTAGATTTTTCTTGCATCTTCATCGTTGGAAATTGAAAGCGCATAAGCAGTAAAAGCCTGCAAAAAAGCAAATGTACCAAGCCCCAGCAAATTGGCTCCATTTGATCCTATTTGATATAACCCGATCTCTGCCTTATCATGCATTAAAAAATTAATAAAATATGGCGTAGCGGCGCCCATAACCCAAAATATAAGCCCTGTTGGAACTAAGGGTAGAGAAAACTTTACCATTTTCTTCATCTCACCAAAGTCAATAAATTTCAGCGATATGTATTTCCGTAAAATTATAATTGACACAGCCAAAGAAATGAAAGATGTTATGCATACTGAATAATATATTCCCGGTATTCCAACTCGCTTGATCAAAACGAACCAAACGTTTAAACCAATTGCGAGGAGAGAAATAATTAAGTTAAAACTAACGGCATGTATAGGTTGCCTGCGAATTCTGAACCAGGAATTAAGCAGCTTTTGTGTGCTTGCAAGGAAAGTATTTATAGCAAACAATATTATAAGTGGATATAACCGGCCATCGCCTAATAAAAATGATGCAAGAAAATAAGCGCCGGCTCCCAATAAGATTGAGGCGCAAAAACCAAGAGCTAAAGAAAAAAAGAACCAGTTGCTTGCTGCAATTCCTCTTCCCTTTTCTGTTGGTTTGTCCCAATACCAAACAGCAAAACTGTTATCCATTCCAAAAATAATAATTATGGTAACGATAGTCTGCAAACTGCTTAATAATGCAATAATGCCATAATCTTCGGGATTAAAAACACTGGTGTAAAGCGGAATCAGAAACACCCCAATAAAGGATGTTATAATGCCAGATAGTCCGTAAATAAAACTATCGCCTAAGAGTTTCTTTCCATGTAATTTAAAATCCATTATAACAGCCCTCTTTTTTTTAGCTCGTTTTCTGAACATTCCTTTTGCATATCATATTTTTCTATAACCATCTTTGTAAGCAATTTTGTTTCATCCGACAAGTATATATCTTTAGGTAATTGAAATTTTTCCATAAAAAAGCTGGATTTATAATCGCTCTTATTTTTGTTACTAATATCATCCATTATTTTTTCTGCAATTTTAATTGGATTGTTAAAGTCCTCAACAAATTTTTTACCTGCTTTTGCCAAACCTGTCCGATAATCAATATTTGTTATTAATAATTTTAATTTTTCATAAAGATTTTCAGGCTTAACAGAACATACAGGGGGCTGAAAAGGAGGCACATCCAGGCAACGTGTTGCCACGGAACAGCCTGCAGCCATTGCTTCTGCGCTCAACATACCCGGACCATGAAGAAACAATTCGTCACATAGTATATCAGCATCTGTCAAAAGTTCTAATAATTTTTCGTTAGGCAATCCACTAATTAATTTATATTCCAGGTCATAACCATCCTGTTTTAATTGGGCTATTGTTTTATTTACAATATCAGTACCTTTTATTCCTGATTTTGAAGGTGCATGAACAATCAAAGGAATGTTACGGGCAGGAATATTGAACTTAATATTCCTCTTATAACTTAAGGGAAGTTGCAAATGATTATAACCTCTTAAGTACAGACCCGCCTGGTCCGGCACTGAATAAATAACATCTGCATACAACTCATGGTATCTGATTCTCTTTATTTTAGGTTCCAGCGCATCTGTATGAAAAATCTTCTCCCAGGTTGAAGTATCTATACCATATTGTTGTTCAAAAGCCGAGATATGACGCACATCGGTGCCCACATGCATGCATACTATTTTCTTGCCTTTTTTTTTGAGTAATGGAAATAAATAAGATTCAGGCAACCAGGATTTCCAGATAAAAATAAAAACGTCATGATCATCAATGATTTTTTTATTTTTCCATTTTAACCAGGCCGTAGTAATTCTGCTATCAACCCTGTTAGTATAGTCTTTAAGTCTTGCTGATAAAAATTGCGAATCCTTGTAATGAAATGTATCATTTAAAAACATACCCCTTACGATATTGTAATCATGAGATTTGTAGAATGTATTTTTTGCCCCTACGTAAGTAGTTACAGTATGTCCTAGTTCTCTGAAACCGGATGCAAGATCTGCAATTAATGATGCTATTTCTTCTGTACCAATAAAAATTCTCATCGTATTGCATTTTCTAATTTCTCCCTGTCTGGAAAATTTACCAACACCCCCAGATCTTTTGCCTGATAAACCACCATGCTGCCCAATGCTACTGCAGATGCTCCGGCATCTTTCACTACACCCGAAATACTTTCAATTGAATTTGCACCTCCGTTTGCTATAAGAGGAAGTTGTGTTGCTTCTGCCACCTGTTTTACCAGGGCAGAATCAAAACCTTTCCAGGTACCTTCCCTATCGATGCTCGTTAATAATATTTCACCCGCTCCGGCATCTTCTACCATCTTTACCCAATCTTTCGGATCTTTTTTCTGGTTTACTTTTCCCGAATTGCTGTATACTTCATATTTACCCCAAAAATTCTTTTTCACATCAACCGCTACAACCACAGCCTGGCTGCCATATATTTTTGCTATTTCCGTAATTACAGATAAGTTATAAAATGGCGCAGAGTTCAGGATCATCTTTTCAAAACCGATCTTAAAAACATTTTCTGCTTTGTGTAAACTATCAATACCACCTCCGTAGCTAAGGGGCATAAAACATTCATCAGCAATTTCAGCCAGTATCTTATAATTGGGCTCCCGCTTTTCAACCGTTGCCGTAATATCAATAAAAGCCAGTTCATCTACATACAGGTCGTTGAAGATCTTTACCGTGTTAACCGGGTCGCCTATGTAACCAAACTTATTAAACTGAATGGTTTTTACAAGGCTTTCGCCACGCAACTGAAGACAAGGTATAACACGGGTTTGTAGCATTATTAAATGGTTGCAAAGTTTTGGAAGAGTTTCATTCCGTATCTATGACTTTTTTCTGCATGAAATTGGGCGCCCATTATATTCATATTTTGAATGGCGGCATCAAACACCAGTCCATACCTGGCAGAAAGAATGGAATATTTTGGTTCATGTACTTTTACATAATACGAATGCACAAAATAAAAACGGAAGTCATCGGTGAATTCCTCAGTGAGTAGATGCTGATTTGTTTTCACAACTAAATTCCAACCCATGTGTGGTATTTTAAGGTCTGGGAATTTATCCGCAGAAAACTTGTATGATCTTGCAGGCACCCATCCCAATCCCGGCAACTGTCCTTCTTCGCTACCTTCTGTAAGTAATTGCATGCCCAGGCAAATACCCAGGATGGGAACCTTTTCCTGTAATACCTTTTCGTCCAGCACATCCCGTAAAGCGTTATTGGTAAGCCTTTCCATAGCTGGATCAAATGCGCCAACCCCTGGTAAGATAATTTTTTTTGCTTTTTTTACAGTGTCCAGATCTTTTGAGATTTCAGATTCGACACCAATTTTTTTAAGCATATTCTTTACCGACCCCAGGTTGCCCAAACCATAATCAATAATTGTAATCATAATTTTTTATTTTGATTCAGGCATTGGAAAGCAGTATTTTAAATAAAAGCTCATGGGAACCCTGTGCATTTTCGCCATTAAAAAGAAGAAGGGCCTCCAGATTTCAAAACGTTTTTTGTATGTTTTAAAGTCACGCCAGCTTCTTTTTTCTCCATTGGTCATTACCCTATCATATTCCCCTTTAGTCAATGACATTCTTTTTTGTACATAGGTAACCAACTCCGGATCGGGTACGATGGGCGTATTATAAATTGCAAGCGCGTCTTCTCTTTTTATATCGCCGGAACGGGCTCCGGCAGCAAGGCTCCAGTTGCGATTGTCTATGCCGAATTTCTGAGGATTATAAACGGTATGTAAAAATCCTGTTGCCCTGTTTTCCAGGTGATGACCACCATAGTATTGCCAACCTGTATTTT
>JANOUJ010000411.1:0-3283 GCA_031416815.1 Chitinophagaceae bacterium | reverse complement strand
TTTTTCAAATTCTCATCAATGGCGTCTAAAAATTCTTCAGTGTATAAATAATGCTCACCATGGTTTACATTATTGCCATGAATACAAACAGCCAGGTCTTTTGTCATTTTACCGCTTTCAACCGTTTCAATACAAACAGCTTCCAAAGCATTACAAAAATCGATCAGCGGCTGGTTGCTGTCTAATTTACCACGAAAAGCAAGTCCTCTTGTCCACGCAAAAATAGAAGCAATGGGGTTTGTAGAGGTTGGTCTGCCGGCCTGGTGCTCCCTGTAGTGGCGTGTTACCGTGCCATGTGCAGCTTCGGCTTCCATGGTGCTTCCGTCAGGTGTAACCAATACTGAGGTCATCAATCCTAATGAACCAAATCCTTGTGCTACCGTATCGCTCTGTACATCGCCATCATAATTTTTACAGGCCCAAACAAAATTACCATGCCATTTTAATGCACTGGCAACCATGTCATCAATTAACCGGTGTTCGTAAGTAATGCCTGCTGCATCAAAGGTTGCTTTAAATTCATTTTGATATACTTCTTCAAAAATATCTTTAAAACGACCGTCGTATTTTTTTAGGATGGTATTTTTTGTAGAAAGATACAAAGGCCATTTTTTACTTAAAGCCATATTAAAACAACTTCTTGCAAAACCATAAATACTTTCATCGGTATTGTACATACACATGGCAACACCATCACCTTTGTAGTTGTACACTTCAAAAGTTTGTGCTTCGCCACCACCTTCAGGAGTAAAGGTCATGGTTAATTTTCCCTTACCTTTTATCAGCGTATCAGTTGCACGATATTGGTCGCCAAAAGCATGACGGCCAACAATAATAGGGGCTGTCCAGTTAGTAACAAGTCTTGGTACATTTTGCATAACAATTGGCTCACGAAAAACAGTGCCATCTAAAATATTGCGGATGGTTCCATTTGGCGATTTCCACATTTGTTTCAGTTTGAATTCTTTCACACGATCTTCATCGGGTGTGATGGTGGCACACTTAATGCCAACACCACATGCTTTTATGGCATTGGCTGCATCAATGGTAACCTGGTCATTTGTTTCATCACGGTATTCCATGCCCAGGTCATAATATTGAATGGGAACTTCCAGGTAAGGAAGTATCAGTTTGTCTTTAATAAATTTCCAGATGATACGGGTCATCTCGTCACCGTCCAGTTCTACTACGGGTTTGTCAACTTTAATTTTTGCCATGATTTGTAATTGGTTTTTGCAAATGTATGAAAAGAGAGAAGATACTGGATACTTGATACTGGATGGGAGTTCAAATAATGTAAAGCTTTTAAAATGTCATGGTACATCCAGTATCGAGTATCTAGTATCAAGCCGGTTTTACAATCCGGTTGATTTCTTCAATTGAAAATCAGTAATTACTGAACCCATGTTCTCAATGAGTGCATCGCCAAACTCAGATGTCTTTAAAAGTGTAGCACCCGTCATCAGGTTATAAAAATCAATGGTAACCTGCTTACGCATAATGGTAGCCTGCAATGCTGACTCAATCAAGTCAGCAGCTTCATTCCAGCCCATATATTCCAGCATCATACAACCGCTTAAAATAACCGAAGATGGATTCATACTGTTGGTTCCGGCAAATTTTGGAGCCGTGCCATGTGTAGCTTCAAATACGGCATATCCTGTGTTGTAATTTATATTTCCTCCCGGTGCAATGCCGATACCGCCAACTTCCGCAGCCAATGCATCAGAAATGTAATCACCATTTAAATTGAGCGTGGCTACTACCGAAAAATCTTTTGGAGCAATTAATATCTGCTGTAAAAAATTATCAGCAATAATATCCTTCACCAGCAATTTGCCTTCGTGCAGGGCTTTGCGCTGCACTTCGTTGGCATGTGCTTCGCCTTGTTCTTTTTTCAGTTCATCCCACTCGTCCCAGGTAAAAGTTTTATCGCCAAACTCTTGCCGGGCCACTTCGTAGCCCCATGTTTTAAATCCACCTTCGGTAAACTTCATGATGTTTCCTTTGTGTACCAATGTAACCGATGGAAGGTCATGTTCAAGTGCATGTTTAATAGCAGCTCTAACCAGGCGTTTGCTTCCTTCATTAGAAACAGGCTTTACTCCATAACTGCTGTCGCCCGGAAAACGTACGCTGGTTACACCCATTTCTTCCAACAAAAACTTTTCAAATTTTTGTGCTTCTGCTGTGCCGGCCTTCCATTCAATACCGGCATAAATATCTTCGGTGTTTTCTCTAAAAATGATCATATCCACATTTTCCGGATGCACAACCGGTGAAGGAACGCCCTTGTACCATTTAACAGGTCGCACACAGGCAAAAAGGTCAAGGTCCTGCCGCATGGCCACGTTTAGTGAACGGATGCCTCCGCCAATAGGCGTGGTCAACGGGCCTTTTATGGAGACGATATAATCCTTTGCAGTCTGCAATGTGTCAGCCGGCAACCATTCGCCGGTTTGCTTAAAAGCATTTTCGCCGGCAAGCATTTCCTTCCACTCAATTTTTCTTTCGCCGTTGTAGGCTTTTGCCACAGCGGTATCAAAAACCTTTTGTGCTACGGCCCAAATTTCCGGGCCAATGCCATCGCCTTCAATAAAAGGAATGATCGGGTTATCGGGTACATTTAATTTTCCGTTGGAGGCCATGGTTATCTTTTCCGCCATAAATATTTTTTTTTGAGCCGGGCTTTCGAATTGCTATTTAGCTTCATTGGCAACGGCTGTTTATTAATTTTTAGTCTTTTAGTAAAAGAGTAAAAATTAATCACTCGTGTACTGCATTTCTTAATTGAGCTTTTTGGAACCGCAAATTTACGGAAACAGGGGCGTAGTTTAAGGCAAAAAAAAAGCTTTCTGTTTTGGCAGAAAGCTTTTAACAAAATTCGATAAACCATTTAAAAAGTTCGCCTAACCCGGAAACTGCAGCTAATATTGTAAACTGTATTAGGTGGTTGCGACTCAATAATTACACCTGAAAAGTTTCCGCTAATAAATTGCCCTATTACGCCATATTCTGTAATGTTTACAAGGATGGAATTTTGTATGGTTGGATTGGTCATCTGTGGTTGCGTTCCAAAAAAGGTTAGTTGTTGCGTACTACCCAAGCCTATACCTTGTAAGAGGAATGAAAGAGAGACACTATTATTACCTATAACCTGGCCTGCCTGTATAATTAAAGAGGGGTTGGTTGTCCCATATACAAGTAAAGTATCAGTAGGTGGAGCAAGGGAAAAATTTGTTCCGTTAACCGAATAGTTTACAAATTCCTGCGTTGTAACACC
>JANOUJ010000410.1:0-2430 GCA_031416815.1 Chitinophagaceae bacterium | reverse complement strand
CGGGAACAGTATATAACTGGACAAGAGATAATACCGTAGCCGCAACCGGTATTGCTGCAAGCGGTACAGGCAATATCAGCGGTACTTTAACAAACACTACAAATGCACCGGTAACAGTAACTTTTACCGTTACTCCGTCCTATACCAACGCAGGTACGACCTGTACAGGAACACCAATAACTGCAACAGTTGTAGTGAATCCAGTACCAAATGCAGTGGCAACACCGGCTTCACAAACAACCTGTTCAGGTGCTGCTATTACAACCATCGTTTTAACTGGTAATGTAGCGGGCACAGTTTATAACTGGACCAGGGATAACCCCATTGTATCGGGTATTGCAAACAGCGGAACGGGTAATATAAGTGGTACGCTTACCAACCCAACTAATATCCCAATAACAGTAACCTTTACAATTACTCCAAGCTATACGAATGCAGGTGTAACCTGCACCGGTACTCCTGTCACAGCAACGGTGCTGGTTAATCCAACGCCAACAGTAAATGCGGTTCCTAACCAGGTAGTATGTAATGGTGCAACCACGACTGCCGTAACTTTTACCGGAACGGTAACAGCGCCTCCGGGCACAGTTTATAACTGGACGAATAGCCAGTCATCTATTGGGCTTGCATCAACTGGTAGCGGTAATATAGCTTCCTTTACTGCAACCAATACAACAGCAGCCCCAGTATTGGCAACTATTACAGTAACACCAAGCTATACAAATGGTGGAACAACCTGTAATGGTACACCCACATCCTTTACCATTACAGTTAACCCAACACCAACAGCGGTGGCCACACCGGCTTCACAAACGATATGTTCTGCAACACCTATTACTACGATTGTAATAACAGGCAACGCAGTAGCCGGTGTCGTGTATAACTGGACAAGAGATAATACAGGAACCGTCACCGGTATTGCCGCCAGCGGTGCAGGCAATATCAGTGGTACTTTAACCAATACAACCAATACACCGATAACGGTAACATTTACAATAATCCCTACAGCCAATGGTTGTCCGGGTACACCTGTAACCGCCACGGTGCTGGTTAACCCAACTCCAACGGTTAATCAGCCTGCCAACCAGGTGGTTTGTAACGGAGCACTAACAGCGCCGGTAAACTTTATTCCACCGGCAGTTGGCGGGCGGGTCATGATTGCTACCAATGCTTTTGGAGTTCCGGGCTGGCCAGCCGATGTACAGGCTAAATTACTGGGTACCGGGGCATTTACAACTGTTGATATATTTGATATCAGGACTGCAACACCAACACTGGTGCAATTGCAATCCTATAACGCCGTATTGCTATTTACTGATAACCCTCCCATCAGCAATACCACTTTACTGGGTAATAATCTCGCAGCTTATATTGATGGTGGTGGCGGTGTGGTATCTGCTGTATTTACTACTGCCAGCCTTCCTATTGGCGGAGCATTCAATACGTCAACTTACCAGGTCATTGTTCCTGCTGGTCAGTTAGGAGGCACTGCAACACTGGGTACTGTTTTATTACCGGCCCATCCATTAATGACGGGTGTAACCAGTTTCAATGGTGGAACGTCAAGCTACAGAAGTTCATCATCAACTTTGGCTCCGGGAGGATACCGGGTTGCCAATTGGAGCGATGGTACTTTCCTTATTACAGCAAGGGACAATTCGGGTGCAGGAGCCAATAAAAAGCGGGTTGATCTTGGATTCTTCCCGCCATCTGATGCCAGCCCAGGGGGATTATGGCTATCAAGTACTGATGGGGCTACCATCATGAAAAATGCGTTGCAATATGTAGGCGGTGTGGGCAACGGGCTTTCTTACAGCTGGACCAATAATACAACATCCATTGGCCTTGCCGCCAGTGGAACAGGTGATATAGCTTCCTTTACGGCAACCAATACAACAGCATCACCGGTGGTGGCAACGGTTGTGGTAACACCAACATATACCAATGGCGGTGTAAGTTGTAATGGTTCATCAAAAACCTTTACGATCACCGTTAACCCCACCCCAACCGCAGTAGCTACCCCGTCTTCTCAAACGGTATGTTCTGCAACGCCGATCACTACCATTGCAATAACAGGCAATGCAGTATCGGGTGTAGTATATAACTGGACAAGAGATAATACAGGAACCGTAACGGGTATTGCCGCCAGCGGTGCAGGCAATATCAGCGGTACCTTAACTAATACAACCAATACACCGATAACGGTAACCTTTACCATAACCCCAACAGCCAACGGTTGTCCGGGTACACCAGTAACAGCAACTGTAACGGTTAACCCAACACCGGATGTAAATCAACCTGCAAACCAGGTGGTTTGTAACGGAGCACCAACAGCGCCGGTAACCTTTACGGGTACAGTAGCCGGTACGGTATTTAACTGGACAAATACAGACCCTTCCATTGGCCTTGCAGCCAGTGGTACGGGTAACA
>JANOUJ010000409.1:0-1985 GCA_031416815.1 Chitinophagaceae bacterium | reverse complement strand
TTGCAATGGGCAACTGCTGGCTGGTTAAAGAAGTTAAGTTTGTAAAGAATGCCGATGAAGAAATGAATGCATTGAATTCATTTGACCCTGCTGCCGTTGCCTTTGTTGACGATCGTTTTAAATCGGCAGTTCCCTTCACGCCTGTTTACGATTCAACAGCCACGATCAGGTTAATTGAAAATAACAACGATGAAATAAAATATGAGTTTAATGCAGCCAGCAACCAGTTTGCGGTCTTCAGCGAAATATATTATCCCAAGGGCTGGGATGCCTTTATTGACCGAAAGAAAACGCCGTATGTAAAAACAGATTATGCTTTGAGAGGGTTGGCAATACCAGCGGGCAAACATACCATTGATTTTATTTTTGACCCTGTGTCGGTTCGAAAAGGAGAACAGATCTCTAGATATAGCAACATACTTTCTGTATTGATTGTACTGCTTTGCCTTTTTATGGCCTGGAAAAACAGGAAAAAAACAACTGCGGATATTGAAAAAGCATAAACATTTGAATACAAACGGATCATTTTTATTTATTGCCCCGCATGATGAACTGTCCAGGTTGATTAATGAAAAAGCAAATCTTGTTTACCGGCAACTGAAAAATCTGGATATTGAAAAAGCGGATTTTGATGCGTTTGGTAAATACTATTTCAGTAATCACCATGGAGGCAGGCGGCTGTTTTTTTCAATACAAAGCAGCGCTGATATCATTTACATGTCTGTAAAAAAAATAAATGCGCCACTTGGCGGCATTAGTTTTATGGATTATGGCGGCGGCCTGGGAACCCTTTGTTTATTGGCAAGCCAACTGGGATTTAAACAGGTGTATTATAACGATTACTTTGAAAGCTGGACAAACAATGCACGTAAAATTTTTGACGCCCTCCATTTTTCTATTGCAGATTTTATTACCGGCGACATAGATGCGGTGATTGCGTATGGCAGATCGAACCAGGTTAGCTTTGATATTGTGGCTTCCCGTAATGTGGTTGAGCATATTTACAATCTGCGTGATTTCTATACAAAACTTTACCAGTCGGGACTTACTACAGTTTGCTATGCAACTACCACAGCCAACTATCACAATATTGCCATGCGGTTAAAGCATTACCGCTATCATTACCGGTTGGAAAAGACTTTGTACCTGAAGCAGCGAAAAGAACTATTAAACAAACTGAGGCCTGGTATCAGTTCAGCCGATCTGCAGCAACTGGTTAAAATAACCAGGGGAAGGGCATTTGAAGATTTTACCAATGCTGTAAATTTGTATTTTACTAAACAACGGGTACCTCCGGTCGAATTTCTGCGAACCAACACCTGCGACAGTGAAACCGGTGTATGGGCCGAGAACCTCCTGACCCGGGAAAACTATTTTGACATTATTCAGCAAGCCGGTTTTGAAGCGGATTATACGCCCGGCTTTTGGGACACACACTACAAATATGCCCTTGCAAATTTTATTACAGCTATTTTTAACAGTGTCATAAAATTAACCGGCAAAAAAGGATACTGGCTCTCCCCTTTTGTAAATGTTACAGCCAGTAAAACCAAATGAAAAACGAAACAGCAAATATTGTAAGCCTGGTTTCCTATAAATTCCTGCCCCCGCAGATGGGAGGACAAAAATGTATCGCCTTTTTCAACAGGTACCTGAGTAAAAATATCAACCTGTCCTGTATTACCACCAAAGAAAACGAAATCAAGTATGAACAGGAATACGCTGTACATAATATTTTAAGCAACAGCAAGCTCCGGTATATTAACCTGTTTTACTTTTTTACTTTAAAACGATTTATCCGGCAGCATAAAATTACACACCTCATTATTGAACATCCCTATTATGGCTGGCTGGCCATATTATTAAAATGGGCATGCAAGATCAAATTGGTCATCCACTCTCATAATATTGAATCCATGCGGTTCAGATCAATAGGCAAATGGTGGTGGGGGCTTTTATGGCACTATGAAAAACTGGTACACAGG
>JANOUJ010000408.1:0-7755 GCA_031416815.1 Chitinophagaceae bacterium | reverse complement strand
AGAAGGTATGCCCTGCCTGAAGAAGGTCCCCGTCATTATATTGACATTGATCATTACGGTACATACCCTTTTACCAATCTGCCCAGAAAATGGACTGATGCAGTTGCAAAATTTGGAGAAGATTCTTTAAAGCAGCATGGCATTGTGCCGTGGCATGTACAAAACATGTTGCACAGGTTAACAGATGCATTTAAAGAAAAAAATTACAGCCTCATCATGAAATACAGTGCAGAGATTGGGCATTATATTTCAGATGCCCATGTTCCGCTGCACGCAAGCAGCAATCACAACGGGCAGCTTACCAATCAAAAAGGCATTCATGGTTTTTGGGAAAGCCGGGTGCCCGAACTGCTGGCCGAAACAACATTTGATTTTTTTATTGGCCAGGCAGCATACATACAAAATCCCGGCGACTTTATATGGAGCCGTGTTATGGAAAGTGCCCGTGCCGCCGATACAGTTTTAACATACGAACGGGAACTAACCAAAAAATTTCCCGATGATAAAAAATATGCTTTTGAAAACAGGAATGGCAAAACCATCCGTCAATATTCAGCTGCCTTTACCATTGCCTATAATAAAATGCTGGATGGCATGATTGAGCGGCGGATGCGGCAATCTATTTTTGCCATTGCATCTTTCTGGTTTACAGCGTGGATCAATGCAGGCCAGCCCGACCTGAAAGCATTGGTTACACAAAAATTTACAGAAACCGATCTCAAAGAATTTGAAAATCTTAATAAGCAATGGAGTTCGGCTGGCAAAATGATTGGCCGTGAGGAGCATTAGAGCATAGCCAAATTTGAAACACATAGATATATAGATTACATAGAAAAACACATAGATCGGCTATGTGAAACCTATGTTTTTCTAAAATCCTATGTGGTTCAGCTGATGCTATTTGTTGGTAGGGAAGTTAATTTGATTTGGGTACATTTGCACCTGAAAATTCATTTACAGCATGACAGCCGTTCACAATTTCAATGCAGGCCCTTCCATTTTACCCAGATCAGTTTTTGAAGAAGCATCTCAGGCAATCCTCAATTTTAATGATACAGGTCTATCTATTTTGGAGATTGGTCATCGGACTTCCATTTTTCAGGAGGTAATGGACGAAGCAAAGGCATTGGTAAAAGAATTGATGCTGTTGGATGATGACCACGAAGTTTTATTTCTGCATGGCGGCGCATCAACACAGTTTATGCAGGTGCCTATGAATTTACTCGACGATAAGGAAACCGTAGCTTTTACCGATACCGGTGTATGGAGCACCAAAGCCATTAAAGAAGCAAAACTTTTTGGCAAAGTTGAAGTTGTGTGCAGCAGCAAAGAGAGCAACTTCACATATATTCCCAAAGATTTTGCAGTGCCCAATGATGCAAAATACCTGCACATTACAACCAACAATACCAATTAAGGAACCCAATGGCATAATATACCAAAAACAAGCAACAGCCTCGTTGCGGATATGAGCAGCGATATTTTCAGCAGGGTATTGGATTTTAATGCCTTCGACCTTATTTATGCCGGCGCACAAAAAAACATGGGTCCGGCCGGTGTAAACCTGGTGGTGGTTAAAAAAAGTATTTTAGGAAAAGTAAAACGTGCTATTCCAACCATCATGGATTACCGCAACCATATTAAGGAAGGGTCCATGTTGAATACACCACCCGTCTTTGCGGTGTATGTTTGTATGTTAACGTTGAGATGGTTAAAGTCCTTAGGAGGTGTTGCCGCTGTAGAAAAACTGAACAATGAAAAAGCTGCTTTATTATATGCCGCCATTGACGAAAACGCACTTTTTACCGGAACGGTAAATAAAGCAGACAGAAGTAAAATGAATGTTTGCTTTGTGATGAATGATACATCGCTTGAAGAATCGTTTTTACAGTTTACACAAGCAAGGGGCATTGTTGGTATTAAAGGACACAGGTTGGTTGGCGGTTTCAGGGCATCGCTTTATAATGCATTGCCGATAAGCAGTGTGCAAGTTCTGGCTCAGGCAATGCATGAATTTGCGTTGCAAAAAGCGTAATTCGATTTTATATAATTAATTAAGAATAGTATGGTAACCATCTCTCCCTTTAAAGCATTAAGACCCGCAGCAGAACTGGCTAAGCAGGTAGCATCCAGGCCTTATGATGTATTAAATAGTAAAGAGGCCAAGGTAGAAGCACAGGGTAACAACGTAAGTTTTTTACACATCACCAAAAGTGAAATTGATTTACCTGAAACCATGGATGTACATGCGCAGGAAGTATATGATAAAGCAAAAGAAAACCTGGATGCATTTATGAGCCGTAATATTTTATTCAGGGAAAGCAAAGCCTGTTATTATTTATATGAGCTGCAAATGAGCGGCAAAAGCCAGACCGGTCTTGTTTGCGGAAGCTCGGTTGATGATTATGAAAAAGATCTGATAAAAAAACATGAGTTCACGAGGCCCGAAAAAGAACAGGACAGGATCAACCATATAAAAACAACAGGCGCACAAACCGGAAATGTTTTTTTAGCTTACCGAAATGTGGCAGAAATAGATGAACTGATAAACAAATGGAAGAAAAAAAGCCCCGTATATAATTTTACAGCAGACGATGATATTCAGCATACAGTTTGGATCATAAATGACGATGATGCCATCGAAAAGATCACAACCCTCTTCAAAGAAAAAGTACCCTGCACTTATATTGCCGATGGCCATCACCGTGCTGCTTCTGCAGCTAAAGTAAGGGCAGCGCTCGGTGCTGATGCACCGCAAGGAGCCAATATCTTTTTGACAACCTTATTTCCTTCGGACCAGTTGTATATTATGGATTACAACCGTGTGGTTACTGATTTGAACGGATTGAGTAAGGAAGACTTTTTATCGGCTGTTAAAAATAATTTTTCTGTTGAGAAGGCTGACAAAGGTTTTTCTCCTGCAAAGTTGCACGATATAGGAATGTACCTCGACGATCAGTGGTACCGTTTAACAGCTAATGAAAATAGTTATAGCCAAGACCCTATTGGCGTACTGGACATATCTATTCTCCAAAATAATTTATTGGATCCTGTGTTGAATATAAAAGACCAGCGCACCGATAAGCGTATTGATTTTATTGGAGGTATAAGAGGTTTGCAGGAACTAGAAAACAGGGTGAACAGCGGCGAAATGGCTGTTGCATTTAGTTTACACCCCGTAACCATTCAGCAATTATTTAATATTGCAGACAGCGGCAATGTGATGCCGCCAAAAAGCACCTGGTTTGAACCCAAGCTGAGGGATGGATTGCTTACGCATTTAATGGCAAATGCTGAAGTTGAGTAAAGCTGTAGTTAGGTGTCAGGCCACTACAAACAGATTCTAAACCGGATACTCTCTAAATTACCAATAGCAGCTTAATTTTTCATGGAGTCTCCTTATTGGCCAGACACCTATTGTATACTAAATCATTGTATCTTTATTTTGATGAGAAAACTTTTTTTGATATTTGTTGCGGTTTGGTTTCAAGCCATGTCGTTCGCCCAGGAAGTAAAACAATTGCATGATAATGCAAGAGATTTTATGCACAAGGGAGACTATTCCAATGCAATACTGATACTGAACCGGGCGCTTGCCAAAGCACCCAACAACCTGGAAGTTGCCAAAGACCTGGGACTGAATTATTATTACTCTAAAGATTATAAAAAATGTATTGAAGTTTTAAAACGCCTGTTTGAAAGAAGTGATGTGGATGACCAGGTATTTCAAATAGCCGGTGATGCATATTGGGCTTTAGAAGATGCAAAGGGTGCTGAAGAAACTTACAGGAAAGGCATTAAGAAACTTCCAAAGAGCGGGCCTTTATATAATGAAGTGGGTAAGGTTCTCTGGAGCAAAGGTGATTTCACCGCTATCAAAGAATGGGAAAAAGGGATTGAGAACGATCCTGGTTTTGCAGGCAATTATTACAATGCCAGCAAGTACTATTATCTTAGTACAGATAAAGTGTGGAGCTTGTTGTACGGCGAAATATTCATAAACATTGACCCAAAAAGTGCTTATACACCTGAAATAAAAAATATTTTATTTGAGGGTTACAAAAAATTATTTGCCGAAGCAAACCTGGAAAAAAATAATAAAGACAAGAACCCTTTTACGCTTGCTTATTTAAAAATAATGAACAAGCAAAGTCCGTTGCTTACAACTGGTATAAATTTAGAAACCGTATCCATATTAAGGACCAGGTTTATTTTAGAATGGGATGCAGATTATGCTACGAAATTTCCTTATAAATTATTCCAGATTCATAAGCAATACATCCAGGAAGGGTTGTTTGAAGCTTACAACCAATGGGTTTTTGCATCTGAGCAAAACATGCCGGCCTATCAAAAATGGATGGCTGCTCATACTAAAGAATATGCTGCACTTAACCGTTTTTTACAGGACAGGATGTTTAAAGTGCCAGGCGGGCAATACTATCAAAAATAATTACTAAGCTCCGACCCGTTAACAATTATGCTGTCAGTCTGCCTGTCCCGATCAATTCGGGGAACTTGTCGAAGACGGGTTAGTTTAGTACCGGTTTCGACAAGCTGCTAACGACAAGTATTTTAAAAGGTTGATAAGCAATTTTTTACAAAAATTGAATTTAGCCACTAAGACAAGAAGGCACAAAGGAAAATGCGTAGCATTTTTCTACTTCGTGCCTTTGTGCCTTCGTGGCTAACCTCTTTTCGCAGCGAAGCTGAGAAAAAAAATTCTTGTCATTTGCAAAGAGGGTAAATTTTTCTTTTATGAGTGCCTCAACCGGACATCTTTTTAAACTGGTTCAGCAGTTCCTTGCAAGAAACACGCAAATGACTATTTTTTATTAACTTGTTGCATAAAATATCTTTTATGGAAGAGCAACGTGATGAAAAATTATGGCAACTTGCCAAACGCCGTGCTGATTTTCAAAACGGCCTTATCAGTTTTGTTGTAATAACCAGCATTTGCTGGGCTATCTGGTATTTTACCAGCGGCCGTCATACCGGCTTTCATGGCACTCCCTGGCCACTATGGGTTATGTTGGGTTTAGGCATCGGGCTGGTTTTTAAATTCCTAAAAGCTTACAAAACCGATAAAGATACCATTGCAGAGCGTGAGTATGAAAAACTTAAGAACCAGAATAAATAATGATCGGGTAAACGAACTATTGCGATATGAATGAACATTCCAGAATTTTTGACTACATCGATTTTCAATTAAACAAATTTCCCAAACAGGATATGTTTAATGGAAAAGAGAACGGCAAGTGGAGAAGTTTCAGCACAGCCGAAGTAAAAGAAACGATTGACAAACTGAGTACAGGCCTGATGAAACTTGGGGTGAGCGGCCATGATATGACCATTGAGAACCAGGATAAGATTGCCCTGATCTCCAAGAACCGGCCGGAATGGTTGATGCTGGATATGGCTTGCCAGCAAATTGGTGCTGCCATTTGCCCCATCTATCCTACTACCAATGTTAACGAGCTTGAATTTATTTTTAATGATGCTACCATTAAACATGTATTTGTAAGCGGGCAGGAAATTTTAGATAAAGTAAATATCATTAAAAGCAAGGTGCCCAGTTTAATGAATGTGTATAGTTTTGATGAACTACCCGATGTAACATTCTGGAGAACACTTATTGCAGACATTACTGCCGCGGACCTGGAAAAGATGGAGGCAGTAAAAGCTACCATTAAAGCGGAACATTGTGCCACCATTATTTATACATCGGGTACCACCGGTACGCCGAAAGGTGTAATGCTCAGCCATCGCAACATTGTTACAAATGTGATCAACTCCAAAAACAGTTTTCCCTTTACTGATGACCTTGATGGAAGGGCCCTTAGTTTTTTGCCCCTTAACCATATTTTTGAAAGAATGGTTTCGCTTATTTACATCAGCAGCGGCGCTTCTATTTATTATGCCGAAAGCCTTGACACCATTGCTGAAAATTTGAAGGAAGTAAAACCAACTTTATTTTCAACCGTACCGAGACTACTTGAAAAAACGTACGAAAAAATAATGGCAAAGGGTGCTGAGTTAACGGGTGTAAAGAAAAAATTATTTTACTGGTCGGTAGCTTTGGCAAATGAATACGATAATATAAAACCACAAAGCCTTTGGTATAAAATGCAACTGGCATTGGCCAACAAATTAATTTTCAGCAAATGGCGTGAGGCATTGGGTGGAAATATAAAACTGATAGTAACCGGTGGTGCAGCGTGCCAGATAAGATTGATCAGGATCTTTACAGCCGCCCAAATTCCGATTTATGAAGGATATGGGCCCACTGAAAACAGCCCGGTGATTAGTGTTAACTGCCGCAGAAAGGGCGGTACTAAATTTGGAACCGTAGGCCTGGTTATTGAAGGCCAGGAAGTAAAGCTGGAAGCCGATGGAGAGATTTGTGTGAAAGGCCCCAGCGTAATGATGGGCTATTACAAAAGGCCGGAACTTACGGCTGAAACCATTATTGATGGCTGGTTGCACACCGGTGACATTGGTGTTTTTGAAGATGGTAAATATTTAAAAATTACCGATCGTAAAAAAGAATTGTTTAAAACCAGTGGCGGTAAATATGTTGCTCCGCAACCCATCGAAAATAAAATGAAGGAATCGCCTTTTGTAGAACAGATGATGGTAGTTGGTGCCGAACAAAAATTTGTAGGTGCCTTAATTGTGCCCTCTGTCATCAATTTAAGAGAATGGATGCTGCATAAAGGAATACCCTTTACAACCATTGAAGATGCAATTCACAATCCAAAAGTTTTAGATCTTTACAGAGAGCTTATTGATTCTTTCAATAAATTTTTTAACCATGTGGAGCAAATCAAAAAATTTGAGCTGCTACCTAACGAATGGACCATTGATAGCGGCGAACTTACACCAACCTTAAAATTGAAACGCAAGGTTATTATGGAAAAATACAAATCAGCATTTGACAGAATATACAGCTAGTGTTTAAACAACGCTAAATAATTTTTGTCGCGTCAGCATTTTTTCTGCTGTATTCCGCTTTGCACATGATGTATTTCAGATCAACTTGTTTTCGATGGCGTATTTAGTAAGATCAGCATTGGATCTCAAATTCATCTTAGCCATTATCCTGGCCCGGTAAGTGCTTAACGTAGTTACACTCAGCGAAAGCATATCAGCAATTTCTGAAACTGATTTTCCGTCTGCCAAAAGCTTCATTACATCAAACTCACGGTTGCTAAGGCTTTCATGAGGGTTGAGGGCAGCATCTGCCGAAAAGGAGCTGGCTAATTTTTCGGCAATTTTCTGGGAGATATATTTTTTTCCCAGCAACACTTTCTGCACAGCTTTTACCAACTCATCGGGTGCTGTATCTTTGCTTAAATAACCCGAAGCGCCTGATTTGAGTGCACGTAAAGCATATTGCTCCTCGGGATGAATACTTAAAATAAGTACCGGCAGATCGGGGTGGCTGAGTTTAATTTGTCGCAGTGCATCCAGCCCGCTACGGCCGGGCATGGACAGATCGCTTACTACCACATCCCATTGAGCAGTCATCACTTTATTGATCAACGATTCTGCATCAGCCACTTCTACAATTTCTGCTGTTATAAATTCATCCAGTAAAATCTGTCTCAATCCTTTTCTGACTACAGTGTGGTCATCGGCAATTAAAATTCTTAACATGATCTTAGTTTTGATTTTTTGTTTTTACAAGTCGCAATGGTATAGATATAGTAGTTACAGACCCCTCGCCTGGTTTACTTATAAACTCATACGAGCCGC
>JANOUJ010000407.1:0-3590 GCA_031416815.1 Chitinophagaceae bacterium | reverse complement strand
GCCTAAATAACGACCAGATTCTTTTTTATCGATCAATACTTTAAAGGTTTTGCCTACTTTCTCCTGGTTCTTTTCCAGGCTTATCTCCTGCTGCACTTCCATAATTTCCTGTGCCCGTTCTTCTTTCTCTTCAGCGGGAATATTGTCAATCATGTCGTGTGCACTTGTTCCCTCTTCATGACTGTAAGTAAAAATACCAACCCTGTCGAACCGCATTTTTTGTAAAAACGTTTTCAGTTCTTCCACATCATCCCTTGTTTCGCCCGGGAAGCCGGCAATTAACGTGGTACGTAGGCAAATATCGGGCATACGGTTTCGTATCTCGCCAACCAGGTCTTCCATTTCTTCACGGGTTATCTGGCGTTTCATTAAATGTAACATGTTGTTGGCCGCATGTTGCAGGGGCATGTCCAGGTAATTACAAATATTTTCACGTTCCTTTATGGCATCAATAATTTCGAGCGGAAATTTTGATGGATAGGCATAATGCAAACGTATCCACTCCAACCCTTTAACATCGGCAAGTGCATGCAGCAATTTAGGCAACTCTCTTTTTTTGTAGATATCCAGTCCGTAATAAGTAAGTTCCTGTGCAATTAGCATCACTTCCTTTACGCCACGGTCTACCAAACGTTTGGCTTCATCCACCAGCGATTCGATTGTTCTGCTAACGTGTTGTCCACGCATTAATGGAATGGCACAAAACGAACAGGTTCGATTGCAGCCTTCGCTTATCTTCATATAAGCATAATGCTGTGGTGTGTACAATAATCGTTCACCCATCAGATCGGCCTTGTAATCAGCTTCAAAGGTTTTTAAAATATTGGCTAGCTCCATCGTACCGAAATATGCATCTACTTCAGGTATCTCTGCCTCCAGGTTGTTTTTGTATCGCTCACTCAGGCAACCGGTAACATACACTTTATCCAGTTTGCCCCGTCGTTTTAGTTCTACCTGTTGTAAAATGGTGTTCACACTTTCTTCCTTTGCCTTTTCAATAAAGCCACAGGTATTTACAATAACGATATTATGATCTTTCCTGGCGTTCTCATGCACCACATCAATATCATTGGCTATCAACTGCCCACTCAGTACTTCACTATCCACCATATTCTTACTGCAGCCCAGTGTAATGATGTTTACTTTGTCTTTTTTTAATGACTTTGTCTTCATAATAATTGGCGGCAAAGTTAAGCTTTTAGCTGTGCTGTTTTTAAAGGTATTCTTAAAAGGCACAGGTTTTCCTAAAATGAGATAGAATCTAAAAAAGACAAGGGAGTTTAAAGTATCTAAAACATGCAGCTTCAACGATCGTCTTTGAGGGATCTTAATCCGTTTGAATTCAGGTTGAATGATTATACCTATTTGAAAGGCAACATACAGTTGAGGCCTCAATACACCAACAGCTTTGGAATAACCAATACATATAAATACAAGTTGAACACCAGGCTTAATTACAGCCATGTAAAAGATATGTTTGCCCAAATACCTGATACTGCCGGGTCAAAAAGTCTGCTTTCCAAAAAGAACCTTGCAACACAGGATATAGTAAGCTTTAACCTGAGCTATCCTTTTCAATATAAATGGTATAGCTTTTTTACAAATGTAAACGCCAGTTATACGAGTTACAAAGCCAAAATTCCGGATCTGTCCGGCAACATCAGAAAGGTAGATCTTGAAGTGCCTTCGGTAAGCTTTTTTATGCAGAACAGTTTTAAACTGGGCAAAGGATTTACTGCCGAGTTGAGTGGCTTCTACAATTCGCCTTCTGTTTGGCAGGGCTCATTCAAGAGCAAGTCCATCTATAGTATGGATGCAGGTATTCAAAAAACACTTTTCAAAGGAAAAGGAACCATTAAAGCCGCAGTAGGTGATGTATTCAATTCATTAAAATTCAGGGGTGATTCAGATTTCGCCGGCCAGCAAAATACTTTCTATGGTAAACCAGAAAGTCGCCAGTTTAAATTAAACTTTAGTATGCGTTTCGGGAGTGCGCAGATCAAAGCTGCACGTCAACGTAAATCAGCCATTGAAGACGAAAATAAAAGAACAGAAGGAGGCGGTGGAGGACTTGGTGGAAGTTAAATTTATGCCTGAAAAACAAAGCCATTCTGAATAGATCGGAATGGCTTTTTTTGATGCTTGATTGAAAAGGTTGCTGCCTCCCAAAATCGTTTTAACGCTACTTTAACTGGATTTTGTTATTTTTTAACAGCAACATTTCTTGAATGTATAGATATTTGTATTGTAAAAATTAAACAATAAAGATTTTCTCATAAGCAGTTAGTTTTGGTAACCGGCCCCTGTTTCTACAGGGGCTTCTTTATGAGTTTAATTTTGTGAAGCGGGATTAAAATGAACTTGCGTATTGAACATTGTAAAGAGCATTTTGACGGACAGATACAAGTAAAAATCTTTAATTAAATATTCAATACACAATGCTCAATTTTCAATGTTCAAATGGAAGCATGCTACTCCAGTATCACTTAAGATTAAAGAGGCTATCAACAAAATCCTGCTTATTAAAAACCAACAGGTCTTCGGCCTTTTCTCCAACACCAATAAATTTCACGGGAATTTTAAATTGATTTGCGATTGCCAGTACCACACCACCTTTGGCTGTTCCATCCAGTTTTGTGATCGTTAACGCAGTAACATCGGTGGCAGCGGTGAAATGCCTGGCCTGTTCGAGCGCATTTTGCCCGGTACTTCCATCCAACACCAGCATTACTTCATGCGGTGCATCGGGCACTACTTTTTGAATTACCCTTTTTATTTTGGTAAGTTCATCCATTAAATATGCCTTGTTGTGCAGGCGACCGGCCGTATCAATGATGATTACATCTACATTTTTTGCAACACCGCTGTTTACGGTATCAAATGCAACAGCAGCCGGGTCGCTACCCATATCTTTTTTTACAATAGCAACACCTGCACGTTCACTCCAGATGGTTAACTGATCTACTGCAGCTGCCCTGAAAGTATCGGCAGCACCCAATAAAACAGACTTACCGGCAAGTTTAAAATTGTGCGCCAGTTTACCAATGGTGGTTGTTTTACCAACCCCGTTAACACCCACCACTAAAATAATATGGGGCTTATGGCCCACAGGCAATTCATAATTTTCATAGCTGCTATCCTGCGGCGCTGAAACCAGCATATGCTGGATCTCCTCCTTCAATATCTTATTGAGTTCAGAAGTATTCAGGTACTTATCTTTGGCTACACGTTTTTCGATCTGCTCAATGATCTTTACGGTTGTCTCAATGCCAACATCGGCACTTACCAATGCATTCTCCAGTTCGTCAAGCACTTCTTCATCCACTGTGCTTTTTCCTGCAATGGCTTTTGTTATTTTACTGAAGAAGCCTTCACGGGTTTTTTCCAATCCCTGGTTAAGTGATTCCTGCTGTTGCTTTTTTCCAAAAATTTTATCAAATAATCCCATAGTTGTTGCTTGATTCTTGATACTGCATGCTAGATACTCGATTCTGGATATTCCCTTAGATACTAAAAGCTGGTTGATTGGTAGGGTGCTTCCAGTATCAAGTATCCAGTATCTGTTTTATAGCTCCCAAAAATTAAGAAAG
>JANOUJ010000406.1:0-14067 GCA_031416815.1 Chitinophagaceae bacterium | reverse complement strand
TGCGAAAACAATAAAATAAATGTAAGCAAGGGAAACACCAAGGGAAAATAACCTGCAATAGGATGCAGCGCTCTTAAAATTTCCCTGTATAAAAAACCGTCGATCTGTTGCGGTTGCGGAACGTTTGGATGCAGGAACATTGGGAGTTTAAGTAACAGGCCATACAATGACAGTAAAAAATTGTTATAGGAATTGTTGGCTTTAAAAGTTCCGGTCACCTGTAAATTGCTTAAGCTTGAAGAGTTAATGATTGTGGCAAAATTGCACAATAATTATTACTTGATGAAAACTGTTTGGAGCATAACTGCAAGAAAAATATTTTATCAGCTTCGTTGAAAAAAGTTTTGCCACGAATTACACGAATAGAAACGAATAACGCGGATACATTCGGGAAAATTCGTTTAACTCGTGGCAAAAAATATATTGCGTAGCAGGATTATCAAAAATCTACTTTGGCAAAACAAATATTGTTTCGGTAAGCACAGGGGATTATGATCTGGTTAGCTCCTGTCTGTTTACTGAGGCTTGGCATAAACTCGTAGCCTTTCTGTGGACTTCTTAATGTAGGATACCTTGTAACTGTTCCATTGGCAGCAATGCCCTGGTCAGAAATGACCTGGTATTTTCTGTCGCTGTTAAATAAAAAATGTATTTCGTTGCCGGAAGTTAACGTGGAAAATGACATAAAATTTTCTTCCTCATCATCAAACTGACTTTTGTGCAGTACTTTGCTCCATTGCAACTGGCCGGTGTTGCTGATACTTAACACAAGAATATTTTCGTAATAATATCTTGTACTTTGATTATTCAGGTTGCCTAACGGCCTGTAATTACCCCTTAACGGATTATAATAATAATTGCCTGGTAAAAGTGAGTAAGGATTATAAAGGTAGTCGTATCGGTTAAAATTATTATTGTTGCCCCTGGTATCGGCGGAATGATCTTCTGCGGCCAGGATAAATCCTCCATCGGCTTTTACAACAACCTGGCGTATAAAAAAATTATCCAACGCAAAACGCAACATGCCGCCGGAGTTTGCTTCGTACCGAAGTGAATCATATATCTCTGTAAATTGGGCGGCGTATTGCTTATCACCAGCTTTGTCCCATACATAGGTAAATATACCTTCAATGCTGCCACGGTTTTTCTTGTAATAAAATGTATTGATAAGGTACCGGTTGTTCCGGTTGTCGATCTTAAGTTTTACCTCGTCGATATATTTTTCATTCAGGTCAACTTCCCGGTAAGAAAATGTTTGCTGCTGCGGCGATTTTATAACCATGCTCAGTGCATTGCTGTTATCCCTGTTGCCTGATTGCTTGGCGTAGGTAAAAACAAAGCTCCCGTCATTACCAACCATAAAATTATCGTAACTCTCCTTTCTATCGTTATAATCAGCCAGCATCCTGTTCTTACTGATGAGTTTCATTTCATTATCAAAAAGCAGGCTTTGCATATTGAACTTCTGATAACGGGCTTGTATTTTAAAGATCACGATCTTCTTTCTGTCTTCGCTGTAAATGGTAGTATATATTTTATTATCTGACATTACGGGGATACGGGTAGTATCAATCTCAACAGGTTCATTCATTTTTTGTGCTTTGGCATCCATTTTTACAGCCATGCAGTACAGAACAGAACCCTTCTGATATTGATAGATCATAAAAAAATGATCAGTATAAGAAACAAAATCAATGTTGAATGTTCTTTCAGGCACAAAATCAAGCTTAACTGTTTCCAGTGTATTCATTTCTTTGTCAAAAATGCTGATCTTATGTTTGGAACGGATATTTTTATACACCAGGACATTGCTGTTCATTTTTCCAATTATCTCAAAATTCATATCACGGGTATCTTCCCTGTCAAAATCCGAAATAGCTACCGATTGGGCAAAACCTGAAATGGGTAAACTTAGCAGCAGGATAAAAAGGGGTTGATATATATGCTTCATGCAGGTAAAACTTTATACTTAAAATTACGATTTAATAGCCAATGACTACATTACATTGAACAAGATGAGCAGGATTTTGTTTTTACATAACATATTTTAACTTTCCATATGAAGCAAACTGTATTAATAACGGGTGGTACCGGATTGGTTGGTAAAGCGCTTGCCCGGGCGCTGGTTGAGAAGGGATATAAAGTAATCATTTTAACCAGGAATGCCGGGGATAAAAAGCAGCAGCCACATATATCTTATGCAGGCTGGCATGTGAAAAATCAGGAAATAGATATTACTGCCCTGCAGGAGGCAGATCATATTATTCATTTGGCAGGGGCTGGCGTGGTGGAGAAAAAATGGACAGCCGCCTACAAAAAAGAAATACAGGAGAGCCGTACAGAAAGCAGCAGGTTAATTATAGAGGCCTTAAAAAACAATCCGAATAAGGTTAAAACCGTAATTAGCGCCAGTGCCATCGGCTGGTATGGTGCAGATGCTGATCATGCATTTCCATTTACTGAAGTGGCTCCGCCGGACAATAGTTTTTTAGGACAAACCTGTAAAATGTGGGAAGCAGGTATTGAGCCTGTTAATGCTCTGGGCAAGCGATTGGTAAAGTATAGGATTGGCATTGTGCTAAGTAATAATGGTGGCGCATTGGTTGAATTTAAGAAACCAATTCGTTTTGGTGTTGCTGCTATTTTAGGCAGTGGCGATCAAGTTGTAAGCTGGATACATATTGATGATCTATGCAAACTATTCATTGCAGGTATTGAAAACGAAGATTTATCGGGCAGTTATAATGCAGTGGCGCCAAATCCTGTAAGCAATAAGGCCCTCACACTGGCATTGGCGAAAGCTATGACAGGAAAATTTTACATTCCAATGCATGTACCGGCGTTTGTTTTAAACCTGATGATGGGACAAAGAAGTATAGAGGTATTAAAAAGCACAACAGTGAGCTGTAAAAAAATATTGGATACAGGATTTGAATTTACATTCGAAACCATTGAAGCTGCAATAGCCGGCCTGCTTAAAAAAACTTAAAGATCAGATCTCAGCATTTTTCGTCTGCTCCAGAAATAAAATAAAACGAGATAAGCAAGTGCCAGTGACAGGACAACCGTATTAAAATTGGAAGGAAGAAATGTTCTGGCCATGCCTGAAAATTGTTCAAAGGGCGCAGTAAGCAAACCATCAGAGGCATTCATGGGCAGGTAATTACCCAGGTTACCCCAATCGAAGTTCTTTTCTTTTTTCAGGTCAACCGCCCAGAAAAATAAGAAAAGCGATACCCCATTTTCAAAAATGGTATAAATGAAGAAGATCGCAATAGCCACACCCGATCTTTTGGTGAGCAATGATATGACAATGGCGATCATATTATAAGTGAAAGCTTTTAGCAGGAAATAACCGATGTTCTCAAACCCATTTAGAGAAAATGCAGTGCCCGAAGCCAGGCCAAATACCAGACCGGTAAGAACAACGACCAACCCACTAACCAAAGCAAAAATCAGGGCCATGCCGATCTTAACTTTCAGAAATTCAAAGCGGCTCAATCCGTCAATGATATTTTGCCGGTGGGTTTTATAGTTAAATTCATTTGTTATGAGTATCACGATCAATAAAGCCGGCAACATTAAAAAATAGCTGCTGTAATAACTTACCGTCGTCCAAACCCGCTCAAATTCGAAGGGCGATCCGGAAAGGAATAATTTTGTAACCTCTACTTTATCCAATACATTTTTTATAAACAGGTAAACTATATAATTACAGGCAACTACGCCTAAAACAAAAAAAGATGCCAGTAATATAAAGCCGGTATAGTTTTTTATTTTAAGCCATTCTATTTTTAAAAGATTGATCATTGTTATAATTATATGCTGTTAAGAATTTTTATTTATCACTTTGCCTGCCTGTTATTTCCAGAAACCTCGTCTCCAATGATTTTCGTTTTACGTTTAATTTATGAAGCACAATACCCCTGTCAAAACATGCTTTATTGATACTTTCACCGGTAACAAAATCGCTGCAAAAGAGTTGCAGCTCTTTATCAACTTCCGAAACGGATAACACGCCATCAAGTTGGCCGAGTATATTCTTTAATGCAACATTATCGGCAGCGCTTATTTCTATTATTACGGTTGCTTTGTCATCAATATTTCCTCCATGCATCAGTTCGGCAACAGAACCAACAGATTTTAAAACGCCTCTTTGAATAATGGCCACGTGTGTACAAACCTTTTCCACTTCATCCAGTATATGGCTCGCCATGATGATGGTTTTACCGGCTTTGTGCAGATCTTTTATCAAATCCCTTATCTCTGCAATACCGGCTGGGTCAAGGCCGTTGGTAGGCTCATCAAAAACGAGTATCTCTGGGTCGCCCAACAGGGAAGAAGCAATGGCGAGCCTCTGTTTCATTCCCAAAGAATAGGTATTGAATTTTGATGTTCTTCTTTCATAAAGATTCACCATTTTTAAAACCTTCTCAATATCATCTTCTCCCCTTCCCTTGATCATGGCGGCAATCCTCAGGTTCTTTTCTGCACTCAGGTAATGATAAAAATTAGGAGTTTCCAGCAATGTGCCAATGGTTTTACGTACATCATTTGCTGCAAGCCCATTACCGGCCCAGGCATAAGTACCGCCAGATGCTTTTATCACATCCATCACAATTCCAAGCAAAGTAGTTTTTCCACTTCCATTCGGCCCCAAAATACCAAAAACGGTTTTCGGAGGCACTTCAAAACTTACCTTGTCAAGTGCCTTAACCCTCCGGTAATTTTTTGTAAGATTATTAATGCTGAGTATTGCCATGGGTCAAAATATAAATGGCAATGAAGATAATTGAATTTTGTTAATCCGTTTCAGGCAAATGTTTTTCATGCCATACGGATGAGAACGCACCAATGATAGCCCTGTTGTTTTCATTATAATTAAGTTGATCGAGACGCAGATCATCAATGTCTTTTTGCAATACTTTACGGGTGAATGGATTTAAAGTACCACCCTTTTCACCCGCTGCTACTTCCGGATAATATTGAAAATGCGGATCAACCAAAGTACCACGTGGGTACATGATACCGGGTGTTCCTCCTCCTCTTATATCAAGGTGATGCGGATGTTCTAAACCAAGTGTATGTCCAAATTCATGTGCTGCGGTCGTAGAATTATCAAGTATGTTTTGAAGTTTAAAATATCCAGTGTTGGAATGTAGTCCATCAACAAATGAAATATCACCAAAGGCAAATTCTTCAATGCGGAAATAATTATTTCGGGGATCAGTATTTTCAAAAATGATTTCTGGAATAAGCTCTTTATCAAATTTGCCAGTAATGCTAAACTTTACATTGTATGCTTTTTTGGAGAACCAACCATCGCTTATTTGTACTTTTCCTTCACCCACATTCCAGCATTCTTCAATATCCTTTGCGATTTGAAAAGCCAATTCGTCATTGGCTGCATCGCCATAAATAATAATTACAGCATGAATAATGAGTAAATTGTTTTTTGGCTGGAGTTCGGCTTCGCCCATTTGGATTTAATGTTAATTATTAATCAATGGTCTTCGCACATGGTCTGACGCCCTCGTCTGACCATGACCCTTCGCATGCTACAAACCACAAATTTCTTTTGCAAGTTCCATATTACAAATAGAATTTGATCGCAAGCCTTTATATGAACGATAGGACGACCATTTCCACAATTCTGCCCTGGGGACAATGCCAGCATCCAAGGCCTGATTATGAATATAGTTAAAAGTGTTTCGGTAGTAATCCTGTTTTGAGCCGTACTTGGTATTTAGTTTGGCTTCATCATTTAAACAGATAGATTTTGTTTTTGGCCTGAACAAAGAACCGCTCCGGTTATTTTTTATATTAAATTCATGAGCATAAGTACTTAATACTTTTCTAAATCCATTCGTAATTGGATCCAGAAATAATCCTCCTTGTTTTTTTAATTCCAGGCACCGGGCATCGGTATAAATCATAAAATGAAAATGATTATTCATTAAGCACCATGCTAGCGTTTCGCAATACGGAACAATGTATTCTTTGTATAACTGAAGAAAATACCTGAATTGAAAATCTTCAATAAAAATATCCTGCTTATTATTTCCCTGGTTGTAAATATGGTAAATATTTTCAGGAATGAATTTCATTGCTAAGCTTTTTTTCATAAAGTCAATATCTAATAGAAATTGGTACATGGTCAGACGAGGGCGTCAGACCACATGTTAATTCCTCAACGGCTTACCCGTTTTTAATATCGATTGAATTCTTTCAAGCGTTTTCTTCTCACCGGTTAAACTTAAGAATGCTTCTCTCTCAAGATCAAGCAAATATTGTTCGCTTACTAGTGTCGGTTCACTCAAATCGCCGCCGCACATAACATAGGCCAGCTTTTTACCTACCGTTACATCATGTTCAGTTGCATAGTTACCACGCCACATGCCATTGATACCTGCATGCATAGCCCCCAGCATAGAGCGGCCCAACACTTTTATATCGGTACGCTGCACAGGCATTACATAACCATCATCATACAATTCAATCACGGCTTGTTTGGCTTCTGCTATTCTTCTTCCCTGGTTAATGCTTACTATATCTTGTCCCTGCCTGTATATGCCCAGGTCGTAAGCTTCATAAGCTGATGTAGCCACTTTTGCGGTTGCAATGGTTAAGAAACGGTTTTGCAACGGAATGGTATCAGGCTCTCCTGCATGTACTTCATCCGAAGCTCTTAATATAAATTCCTTTGTGCCACCACCACCGGGAATTACACCAATTCCAACTTCGACCAAACCGGTGTATGTTTCTGCAGCCGGAATAACTTTATCAGCATGCAGACTCATCTCGCAGGCACCGCCCAATGCTAGCCCGTGTGGCGCCACTACAACCGGTATACCTGAGTAACGAACCCTCATCATCGTATTTTGAAACTGGCGGATAGCCATATCAATTTCATCATAGTCCTGTTCAATGGCCATCATAAATATCATGGCTACATTGGCCCCGGCGCTAAAGTTTGAGCCTTCATTCGCAATCACCAATCCTTTATATTTGTCTTCTGCCAAAGCAATGGAACGCTGAATGCCTTCCAGCACTTCACCGCCAATACTGCCCATTTTGGTATACCATTCGAGCCCTAAAACATCGTTGCCTAAATGGTAAGTGCGGCACGCTGAATTTTTCCAAACAGTTTCGTTCTCAAAATTCTTCATCACAATAAATGCATCACCGCCCGGCATAGTTTTGTAAGATTTGCTGCTTACATCATAACATAGCCGCTTTCCATTCTCCACTTTATAAAAAGATGTTGCACCGCTTGCCAGCATTTCATCAACCCATGCAGCAACTTTATAACCAGCGGCTTTCATGGCTTCAACGGTTTTAGCCACACCCAATACATCCCAGCTTTCAAAAGCACCGATCTCCCAGCCAAAGCCAGCCATCATACCATCATCAACACGGTACAATTCATCACTGATCTCGGGAATGCGGTGAGAAATATAAGAGAAGAGATTGTAATGGAATTGGCGGTAAAATTCGCCCGCTTTGTCAGCACCGGCACACAAAGCCTTTATTCTTGTTTTCAGATCTTCAATGGGTTTTGCCGCTTCTAAAGTTACAAATTTTGTTTTTTGCCTGGCTCCATATTCCATGGTTTGCAAATTCAAAGTGAGAATTTCTTTTTCACCCGAATCTGATTTGGTTTTCTTGAAAAAACCCTGGCCTGTTTTATCACCCAGCCAGTTGTTCTCCACCATTTTATTTAACCATGCAGGAATGTTGAACATTTCTTTCGCTTCATCATCGGGGCAATTATCAGCAACCCCTTTTGCAACTTTTACCAATGTATCAATCCCAACCACATCTGCGGTACGGAATGTTGCGGATTTTGGACGCCCAACAACCGGACCGGTCAATGCATCAATCTCATCGATAGATAATTGCAGTTTTTCCATTGCATTCATAATGGCCATCATACCAAAAACACCCACACGGTTTGCTATGAAGGCCGGTGTGTCTTTACACAACACTGTTGTTTTACCTAAAGTAAGATCACCGTAATTCATTAAAAAATCTACCACTTCCGGATCTGTATGTGGTGTTGGAATAATCTCCAGCAAGCGCAAATACCTTGGAGGATTAAAAAAGTGCGTACCGCAGAAATGTTTTTTAAAATCATCGCTCCGGCCTTCTGTCATCATGTGTATGGGAATGCCTGAAGTATTCGATGTGATCAGGGTTCCAGGCTTCCGGTATTTTTCAACATCAGTAAAAACCAGTTGTTTAATATCGAGCCTTTCCACCACCACTTCGATCACCCAGTCGCAATCGGTAATGTCTTTCATGTTGTCGGTGAAGTTGCCGGTGGTAATTCTTTTAACCACATCTTTATTATAAACCGGTGATGGGTTTGACTTTATGGCTGCAGCAAGTGCATCATTTACAATTTTATTTTTTTCAGCTGGCTTAGCATCTGCAGACAGATCCTTTGGCTGAATATCGAGCAACAAAACCTTTAAACCAACGCCTGCAAAATGACAAGCGATACGGCTACCCATTACGCCACTACCTAAAACGGCTATCTTTTTTATGATTCTTTTTGACATGATATGAAATTAGTTAGTTAAACAACTATTTGATAAATCGAAATTAAGTCTTTTGTATTTAAGCGGAAAATAAAAAGCAAAAGTCAATACCGTTATGGTTTTAAGACAATAAAAATTGATTTATCGGAAGCAATCTTTCTTTGGAATAAAAAATTTACCAGGCTGAGTGATGAATTATCTACCCAGGTTAAGACCGGGTATTTGGGAAAGTAATGATTCAAAAAACTACTTTGAAAATAATAACCTGATAAGGCATCTACTTTTGCATTGCTGATAACAGAAGCAATACTATCGGCCCAAACTTTCAACTTATCATTACTGATCTTATATGGGTTAAAAAAAGGGACGTAATAAGAAGTAAAAAATCCGCTGTCGCAGAAAGAGGTTAATACCTGGCCATGGCTGCTTTCTACCAGTATTTTATTTATCAGTTTGTATTTATCACGAAGTGAAACCAGGTTTCGCAATACTTGTGTATCATTGGATTGATCAAGGTTTTTTATGTCGAGCCAAATGCCGACTTGCAGGTTTCTTTGCTGATAGATTTGAAGCAGTTCATTTAAACTGTAGCCGATATTTTTATCTTCATCGTGATGTACATTAAAGGATTTAGATGTCGTATCAAAATATACATCGCATTCAAATCCGGCAACATCCCGATCAAGCCTCGTTAATTGTTCTTTAGAATTAACGCCTTTAATCCAATTTTTATCCTCTCTTGTTAAATCGTTCATACTTTGGAACGGAAGTATTTGGTATTGAGAACCGGAAAAATCTTTTGGAAACAAAACCCTTGCCTGTCCCTTATGTTGCAGCACATCAGCGAGCAGGTAGAGGCAAATGATAGAAACCATTAGCTTATATTTGTTTTGTGCGATTAACTTCAGCATTGAACATCCTGTTTTATGAAATATAAACTTTTACCATTTTCAGGTAATACAGTTTGGCAAAATAACAAACCCTTTGTTTGGTTCCTGCTTGGTTTGTTATTCATTTATTCCTTTTTAAAAATAATATTTTATCATTACAACCAACCATTATTATTTACCGGTACCGCAACCCCAAGGACAATAAATGACAGCCTGAGGTTAACTAAATGGTCGTTGGTTCAGGATCTGCTGACACTGCTGGGTATCAATTCTTTTTTATTATTTTTGCTGACGGCAATAAGATTTGTAACTGCAAAAATTTCTGCCCGGCTGGATATTGTAGCAGCATGGCTGGTTGTTCCATTCTTTGTGGTAGTAAACAGCTTTGCCCTCATCCTTAACCTGGGCGATGTGTTTTATTACCGGTTTCATTTTCAACGGGCAAATGCAGACCTGCTGTATGTACTTGATCATCCCCTGAACCGGTTGATGCATCAACCTTGTTTTATCATACTTATTTTTTTCCTCGCTCTTGCCGTTATCATCTACCTGGTGTTTCGGATGCATATAAAATTCTACAGGTCATTTTTCAGCGGAAATGACTGCAAACTAATTACGCTGACCCTGTTGTTAAGCATGGTATCTGCATTATTCTTTAAACAAGCTACCAACAAATTCCTTGTGCCAACCTATCCAATGGTTCAGTTACAAAGCAGCCAATTACCCTTTGTTCAAAATTCTTTTCATACGTTTTTATATTCTTATTTTAGGAAGGGAGAAGCTGCCCTGCAGAAAAATTATATGACCAATGCTGAAGCCGATGCTGTGATGCCCATCAGAAAAAAACTCAACATCAATATTGAAGACAGCAATAAAAAGAATATTGTACTGTTCATTATGGAAAGTGTGCCTTATGATTTTTTTGATCCGTCAAGTGTTTACAAAGTAGATATGCCTTTCTTTGATTCGCTGTTACAAAAAAGTACATTTTTCAACAATGCTTTTTGTTATGCCCATGAGTCAAACAAAGGTATAACAGCTATACTCACAGGCATTCCAACCTTGTCTGATATCCCACTTTATCATTCGCCCTACGTAAATATGCCCTTTACGCCAATTGGTACAGCTTTAAAAAAAATGAATTACCGGTCTCTGTTTTGCATAGGCGATGAATATGATAATTTTGGATTTGCAAAATGCATGAACTGGCTGGGTATTGATGCCTATTACAGCAAGGAAGACATACCCGGTTACAAAGAGCTGCCAACACACACTATGGGATTACAGGATCTGGATGTGCTTGATTTTTTCCGGCGAAAGATAAACCAGCAGCAAAAACCTTTTTTTGCAATCCAATATAATATCTCAACGCATTATCCTTATGATATTCCGGAAAGTTTTGCAAAAAGGTCACCCCCTGATTATACCGCTGCCATGAAGGCGATGCAGTATTATGATCACAGCTTGCAGCAGTTTTTTTATGCAGCAATAAATGAAGCATGGTTTGCTAATACTAAATTCATCTTTGTTTCTGATCATTGGTTATTTCCACAGGGAAAACCTGGGCCGTATACACCCGTGTCGTCAAACCGGATCCCGGTCATTATTTTTGATCCGTCTGATGCAAGAAAAAGAATTGATAACCGCCTGGTGCGCCAGTTTGATATCCATGCTACTGTCTTGGCAGCGGCAGGCTATAGTGACAGTATCATCTCCTACGGAAATAATTTATTTGACAGCAACATAACCGGTCAATATGTATTTTCAAAATCAGGTAGTTCGATCTACCAGGTTATGGACAGTAATTATGTTTTGGGGTTCAATACCATCAGCAACAGGGCTGAGTATCTGTATCATTATAAAAAGGACAAAGGCCTAAATAATAATCTTTCAGAAGATAAAAATTCATTCCACATATTAAATGGTTTAATAACAAGGGTAAAAGCTTTTCTGCAAAAAACAAGTTCGCTTTACGGCGGCTATTTGGGTAAATAAAAAGAGGTTCAATAAATGAACCTCTTTCCATAATATCTGAACTGGTATTTTTAATCCTCAAAAAACTCAACCAATTTTTTGTTTACGTAACCCCATTTACCGTCAAGTGTTTTAACCATAACGTATTGCCCCCCTTTCAGAGGTTTAACATCAGCAAACCTGGGCATAAGCACTCCCTCATCCAGGAAAGAAAATCCTTTGTAAGTTTCGGGAGTGGTTAAGATAAAACCACCACTGGTTGGGTCATAAACAATATCTGAATAAACCGGTTCAACAACACTCTGATACTTTGTATCTTTAATGCCTGCCCGTCCATCTTTTGTATAAATAAAATAACTTTTTCCATTAGCCGCTTTTACTTGTTGAATTTTAGTATTATCTACGGCTAAATAAGGAGAACCCGTACCAAACAATATCCCTTTTAATCCTGCTTTTTCTGCCTTCAGGTAAACCATCTGCCCAATATTCATTTTTTCGATGAGTGAATATTCAAAAGGTACAATTACATCAAATTTATTATTGAATACACCATAGTTGTTATTCCTGGTTGCAATGTAATAGGTCTCATCTGCGCCCGCAATAATTTTATAGTCGCCAACAATTTTATCAAACAAGTCACTTTTTTGAATGGTACTGTAATTAGATACAATGATAACTGAATCTGGCTTGTTTACCTCCGGGATACTGTTCTCACTTATTGCAGGGCATTTGGCCAATTGCTTTCCTTTTGTATCAATGCATATTTCATATCCACTTGATTGTAGCGAAGCTCCCGCAAAAAGAACAGTTTTTTGCGTAACAGGGGCTTTATCTTTCGGATTGGGTTTTGTATCAGATCCATAAAAGCCAATACGAAAAGGCTTAGCCGAGAAAAATTTCATCGGGATGACTACTTTTCCATCTTTGTTGATGTACCCGTATTTACCGCCCTTTTTAACAACAGCATATCCTTCATAAAATAAATTTACTTCGTCGTATTCGGGTTTAATAGCTATATTTTTATCTGCGTCTGCGTATCCCCACAAATTGCCTTTTCGGTATGGAACCAGGGACATATCAGGTTCTTGTGCAAAGACGGGCAATGTGCATAAAAGAAAAAAGGTGAGCATAAAATTCTTGCATGTCATAATAATAATTTTTTATTTACTGTTGTAAAACAAAAATAAGTCCAAATGTGCAAAAGCGGTAAAATAAAATTATAACTGATTAATAATCAACGATATAGGAATTCGTTCAATGATGAATTAGGGTTGCATCAAAGTTAATTTACACCACTCCCGGCATCCACCACATCACCAGGATTTACAAAATGGAGTTTTCCCGCTTTATCTTCCGCCATTAAGATCATTCCCTGGCTTTCAATACCCCTCATTTTACGGGGAGCCAGATTGGCTACAACAACAACCTGTTTTCCTATAATTTCCTCAGGTGTAAAATGCAAAGCTATCCCACTTACAATGGTTCGTTTTTCAAAACCCAGATCAACTGAAAGTTTTAAAAGTTTATCAGCCTTTTCTACTTTTTCAGCAGTGAGGATTGTTCCTACTTTCAGATCGATCTTTGAAAAATCATCAAACTGAATTTCTGGTTTGTTGTTTGATTTTTGTGGCTCAGGACTCTCAGTGCCGGAATTTTCTGTATTATTTTCCATTTTTATTTTTTCGCTTTTAATTTTTAATTTCTCAACCTGTTCCTTCACTTCTTCATCATCGATTTTCCGGAATAACAATTCCGGTGCCCGTAAAGAATAGCCTACGCTAACCAGTTTGGGTTTTCCGGCATTTTCCCAATCAAGCATTTTATCAACCACTTTCAGCATATAGCACATTTTCTTTGCTGCGTTAGGAAGAAAAGGATTAATGAACACGGCCAGGTTTGCAGTAAGCTGCAGGCACACGTGAAGACAATTATCGATCAACTTCTGAGCAGCCTCCCTGCCCTCCAAAGGCGGGTTCTCAGAACCTGATTGAGCCAGTTTCTTTGTGGTTAGCTTTGAGAGAATGGCATTTAAAACATAATCAGTTTGATTGATTACATCGTCATTAGTGAAGCGTAAAACTTCAAATCCAAATTTGTTCAATTCGGCAGTTCTTTCAGCATCGCTTAATTTATTTTCTGGAATTTCATGAATCAATCCATCAACTTCAACTATTAGTTTCTGAGAAAGACAAACAAAATCAGCAATATAAGTACCTATAATATGCTGTCTTCTGAATTTAAAACTATCTAATTTCTTTCCTCTTACAACTTGCCATAATAAATTTTCAGCTTCAGTAGGTGTAGATCGGTGTTCTTCTACAAATTTCTTCAGCAACCCATAAACTAAAGGATCTGCGGTTTGATAATCATATGGATTTGCCTCCCTGCCCTCCAACGGAGGGTTCTTAGAGTCCGAAAAATTAGAAGCCTCATTGTATTTCGCCGGGTCCCGGGACCCTCCTATGGAGGGCAGGGAGGCTTTCTTCGCCACTATCCAGGGCTCCTTATCCTGCATGTATTTATTTCCTTTTCTGGCAATATCAATTACTTCATATAAACCATCCCTGAATTTATATCCCTCTATACTATTTTCAATTTTGAATTTTGAATTTTGAATTTCCTGTAACATTTGCCTGTCTGCTTCATCGATTAATTCCGTG
>JANOUJ010000405.1:0-10441 GCA_031416815.1 Chitinophagaceae bacterium | reverse complement strand
TTTGCCCAATACACACCCATTCCATAAGTGATGATGCAACAACTTTCGCCACTTGCTACGAGTTCGTCATCTGCCTGTAAAACAATATTTCCTTTTCCTAATGGAATAATATAATCACGTGATGGTTCTATATTTTTTGCTTCTTCGGTGCCTGGCACTTTACTCCAGTACAAACCTTTATGCTCAAACATTACCACCGGGTTGGGATCGAGAAATGCCGCTTTTAAAAGCCCTTTCATATCTGCAGCATTACTGGGATAAACTATTTTAATCCCTTTAATTGTTAGTAAGGTGCTTTCAATACAACCGCTGTGATAAGGGCCGCCGCCGCCATAAGCGCCAATGGGTACTCTTATTAAAGTTTGAATAGGAAATTTGCCGCAGCTTAAATAACAACTCTTCGAAATTTCTGTTACCAATTGGTTCAATCCCGGGTAAATATAATCGGCAAACTGTACTTCAACAATAGGCTTTAAACCAACTGCACACATACCAACGGTAGAGCCAATGATATATGCTTCCTGTATAGCCGTATTAAAAACACGATGATCGCCAAACTGTTCAGCCAAAGTAGCCGCCTCCCTAAAAACACCGCCCAGTCTACGTCCTACGTCTTGCCCATATAAAAGAGATTCGGGATGATCTTCCATTATTTCCCTGATGGCAAAAAGTGCGGCATCAACCATCAATACTTTTTCTTTATTTGCAGGAGTTCTTTCGCCGGACTCGGCTGTTACCGGTGTCGGTACAAAAACATGATCACTTACTGTTGCAGGATCGGGCTCAGGCGCTGCTACTGCACCCTGAAAATGATGTATAACTTCTTCAGCTGTTTCTTTTTCGATGTCAACCAAAGTTTCATCAGTAACACCAATCTCCAATAATTTTTTCCTGAGTTTTGGCCCGGGATCATCTGCATAATGTTTAGCAAGATCTTCTTCGGTTCTGTAAAATTCCTTTCGTACGCCACTGGTATGATGGCCGAGTAATGGCACGCTGGCATGCACTAAAAAAGGGTGTCTTTCCTTCCGCACTTCATCAATTACATTTTTCATTACATCATAACTCTGTTCAAAATCACTTCCATCAATACTGATACGTTTGATGCCTTTAAAACCTTTTACCATTTCATTGGCATTGGTTGTCCTGGCTTCTTCCGCAGTTACGCTGATGCCCCAGCCATTATCCTGTACTAAAAAAATAATTGGCAATTGGTGCAAGGCTGCAAACTGGAATGCTTCACTAACTTCTCCTTCTGTAACTGAAGCATCGCCTAAAGAACAGATGACAATAGCCCTCTCCGCCGCCGCCCACCGGCTACGCTCAGGATGAGGGGAAACCTTAGATTCAGCAGGTATTAAAGTCCCTCCTTTGGAGGGATTTAGGGAGGCCATAAATTTTATCCCCTGCGCAATACCCGTTGTAGGTATGGCCTGCATACCGGTTGCACTACTTTGATGAATAATATTGGGCTTATCATCTCCTTTATAATTGGGGTGCGAATAATATTCCCTGCCGCCGGTAAAAATATCATTGCCTTTGGCTAGCAATTGCAGCATCAATTCATATGGCGAAAACCCAAGCCCCAGCAACAAACTTTCATCACGGTAATAAGGGCTCACAAAATCGCAGGGAAATAAATGGAAAGCAGTTGCCAGTTGAATGGCTTCGTGGCCGCGGCTGGTAGAATGTACATACTTACAGATCTGCCTGTTGTCTTCATAGGTATCCGCCATGGCTTTGGCCGTACACATTAATTTGTAAGCCTTTAATAAAATATCTGTATCAATCATTTATATAGCAAAATGGAATATTGAAAAATGAATGCAAAGGTATAAATAAAACCTGCTGATTCAATTAAGTAGGCTTGACCGTTTTACCACATAGATTCATAGTAAACAATAGAAAAAAACATAGGCCTATGTGGTTTCTTCTATGTACCTATATTTATGTGGTTCAAATAAAATAAAGAAAAGAGTAAGAGATGTAATTATTTTACTTCCACGCTGAACAGGCTTTGCTTTTCGATAAAGCCTTCCAGCACATCGCCAGTCACACACTCGCCTACGCCAGCAGGTGTTCCGGTAAAAATAAGATCCCCGATATTTAAAGAGAAGTAATTGGAGATATTTTCGATGATCTTGTCAATACTGAAGATCATTTGAGATGAATTTGCTTCCTGAACTTTTTCCTCATTTTTTAACAATGAAAAATTAATGCTCTTCCTGTTAAAATCCGGGGTGAGCATTATGAACTTTCCTACCACCGCTGAATTGTCAAAGGCCTTTGCCTTTTCCCACGGAAGGCCTTTCTTTTTTAATTCATCTTGTATATCACGTGCTGTAAAATCAATACCAACTGTAACGGCGTCGTAGTAATTGGCTGCATGTTTTTCCTGGATGTATTTACCGTTCTTACTTACCCGTAAAACAATTTCGCATTCGTAATGAAGTTCGTTCGTAAACTCAGGATAATAGAAGGGAGTATGGCCCTGTAATAAAGCACTCTTTGGTTTCATAAAAATCACAGGCTCATCGGGTATACTGTTTCCCAATTCTTTTGCATGATCTGCATAATTCCTGCCAACACAAATGATCTTCATTACAAGTTTTTTAAGGTATTGCGTTTACAGCACGAATATAGACAAATAGCTAAAAACAAACAACTAACAGAGGGGAAGCGACCAAAAATACCCGTTAAGGATTAATAGAAAGATTATTAAAGGCCGTCATTGTTTGTTCAATGCCCGTTGTTATAAAACTTTCCATCAGCTCCAGGCATTTTTCTATCTTAAGCAGTACGGTGGGTTCTTCTGCTTTAAGCCACTTGCCCAACACAAAATCGGCCTGCATGCCTTTGGGGTAATTATTGCCTATACCAAACCGTAATTTGGGGTATTTATCAGTACCTAAAATTTGCTGAATGTCTTTCAATCCGTTATGCCCGGCATCTGTACCGCTTGGCCGCAATCTTAACTTATTAAGTGGTAAGGCAAGGTCGTCTACTATAGTTAATGTGTTCTCAAGTGGCACTTTTGTTTTATCCTGCCAATATTTAAAGGCCCGTCCACTTAGGTTCATAAAAGTTGTAGGACAAATGCAAGTAACCTGTTTGCCTTTAAATTTTACTTCCGCAACGTAAGCAAGCCTGTCCACCTTAAAACTGGCACCATGCTTTAATACAAAAGCATTCATCACATCAAAACCAATATTATGACGGGTATTGGCATACTCAGTTCCGATATTTCCCAAACCAATAAAAAGAAACTTTGACATAATTGTGAGACGTGAATCGTGAGTGGTGAGTCGTGAATGGTGAGTCGTGAGTGTTCGGATGCACCAATTCACGATTCACGTTTCACGCCTCACGAGTATGAATCTAACATCTGCTGCAGATCGGCTTCTGTTTTTACCAATACATCTCTTGCCTTGCTGCCCTGGTTGCCGCCCACCACACCCGCAGCCTCAAGTTGGTCCATCAGTCGGCCGGCCCGGTTATAACCCAGCTTCATCCTGCGCTGCAATAACGAAGTGCTGCCTACCTGGCTGGCAACAATAAGCCTGGCTGCATCTTCAAACAGAGGATCTTTGTCGCCCATGTCAAAATCTTTTCCCTCCATTTCTTTTTCATCAATATACTCTGGTAATAAAAATGGTTGTGGGTAACCACGTTGTTCGGCAATAAAGTCAACGATCTTATCTACTTCCGGTGTATCAACAAAAGCACATTGTAAACGAACTATATCCCCATTGTAGCTGATGAGCATATCTCCCTTACCAATCAACTGCTCCGCTCCTCCTGCATCCAGGATGGTGCGGCTATCAATTTTACTACTCACTTTAAATGCAATACGGGCCGGGAAATTGGCTTTGATGGTACCTGTAATAATATTTACAGATGGCCTTTGTGTGGCAATGATCAGATGGATACCCACCGCCCTGGCAAGCTGTGCCAGCCTGGCTATGGGCATTTCAACTTCTTTGCCTGCAGTCATAATAAGATCAGCAAATTCATCCACTACCAAAACAATGAATGGTAAAAACTGGTGACCTTTTTCAGGGTTCAGTTTACGGGAAACAAATTTCTCATTGTACTCTTTTATATTTCGGCAGCCAGCTTCCTTCAACAGGTCGTACCGGTTATCCATTTCAATACAAAGTGCATTCAATGTATGCACCACTTTTTTTGTATCGGTTATGATGGCATCTTCTTCGCCGGGCAGTTTTGCCAGGAAATGATTCTCGATCGTCTTATAAATACTTAACTCTACTTTCTTAGGATCAACCAAAACAAATTTTAATTGCGAAGGATGTTTTTTATACAACAACGAAACCAGGATCGCATTCAGCCCTACAGATTTACCCTGACCGGTAGCACCGGCCATTAAAAGATGGGGCATGCTGGCCAGGTCAACAATGAAATTTTCATTATCGATCTTTTTACCAATGGCAATGGGCAATGAAAAACTGTTGTTTTGAAATTTTTCAGAAGACAACAATGTTTTCATACTTACAAGACTCTTCTTTGCATTCGGTACTTCAATACCGATAGTTCCTTTACCGGGTATTGGTGCAATGATGCGGATGCCAAGTGCAGCAAGGCTCAGGGCAATATCATCTTCCAGGTTTTTTATTCTTGATATCCGCACACCTGCAGCCGGAATGATCTCGTACAAAGTAACTGTTGGCCCAACCGTTGCATATATCTTCTGAATCTCTATGTCATAATTCCTGAGTGTACTTATGATCTGGTTCTTATTATTTTCCAGTTCATTTGCATCCTGAACAATTTTATCGCTGCCATGATTGGCCAGCAGATCAAGTACCGGGTATCTATAATCCCTCAGATCAAGGATAGGATCGTAAGGCTTGCTGGCAGCTACTTTTGCGGCGGTTGGCTTCTCTTCTTCTTCTATTTTCTCCGGGACTGATTTAATTTCCAGTGGCAGGTCACTCTCGGCTTTTGAAATTGGAGCGACCGGTTCTGCAACCGGCAGAACTATTTTTTCATCTTTAATGGGCGGAACTATTAAATCAATTGCTTCCTGTTCATCTTTTTCAACTATGTTCAATTCGTGGTTAAGCTCGTTGTTCTCCATCACCGGCAGATTCAACATTGGGCCAACATCTTTCATTGAATTGCCTTTTACAGATTTTGCATCATCAGCCCATTCAACCTTTTCAGATATCTCTTCTTGAACAGGCAACATATCTTCGGCTGCAACAGTAGTTTTTTTAGCAGGCAATTTAAAAACCGGGTTAAATCGCCAAATAACATAGGATAGTACTGACACTGCCAACACCGCTATGGTTCCAATCTGGCCTATCGTTGTATACATCCAGTCTCTCATCAAATCGCCTGCTGCACCACCCCACGGGAATGGATTACCCTGGGAGATGGCTGCACTGGCCACACTAATAACCGGTAAACCAACAATGAGATATTTTAAATTACGTGAAACTGAAAAAACCTTTCTCCCAAAAAAAAGATTAATACCCAAAACAAAAAACGTGGTGCATATAAGATAGGAAGCGACACCAAAGCCATGGCGTATAAATATTTCGGAAATAAAGGCCCCAAAAGTGCCCAGCAGGTTTTGCACTTTTATATCATTGGCCAGCAACATGCGGTAACTAAACTTGTCCTGGTCTTCGCCCCAGGTAAATAAATACGAGGTAAAAGCAATGAAGAAAACAAAGGCCAGCAGCAATAAAATACTGCCTGCAATTTTATGTGTACGCTCGTCCCTTAGCAATTGCTTTACTTCTACGGTTTCGTCTTTTTCCTGTTTTAATTGGTCAGGATCCGGTGCCTTGGTTTTTGCCGTTTTCAATTTATTCGCCATGAGTAACAAAGATATAGAAAACCATTACTTCAAATGCATTGAAAAAATGGTTTACCAATATATGCTTTCGTAGAATTTACGTAGGTTTGAGAAACCGCTGCAGATTGAAACGTATTATTACCCTGTTCATATTTTTTTTGCCTGCATGCTTTTGTAATGGCCAAATTGAAACAACGGCTGACACGATATTTCTTTCAAATATCAAAAATGAATGCCTCCTGCTTGATAAAACAACGTTTTATTTCGACAGTAGCAAAACCTTATCTCTCCCCCAGGTTTTACAAAAACGTTTTGACAGGTTTAAAACCAATGCCTCAAGAATAAGGTTAACACCACGAATGATCAGCTCTACGGTATATCTGAAATTACTACTGACAAATAATACCAACAACGAAATTGTTGCTCACATAAATCCGGGTATTTATCTTACTGATTACCATATTTACAAAATACAAGATCAAAACATCAGCGTTCAGGACAGCAACGATGTTTCCAATTATAAAAAGATCACAGTTACAGCCAGAACAACAGGCTTATACCTGTTGCAGATAAAACCCCATAAAACCGAAGTCGCCAGCCTAACCCCTACGCTGATCAATGCTGATTACCTGAAAGAGTATCAAGTTGCTTTAATAAAACAAAAATCGGATAACCAGGTATTCGGGTTAATACTGAGCGGTGTATTACTAATGATGATACTTTTCATGTTCACCAATTTTATCATTAGCCGTAAGCGGGAATTTTTATACAATGCAGTTTATTCACTTTGCATGTTCCTGTTGATCTTATTTTACTCATCGTTAGCGAGGGCCTCTGCTCCATTTACTAACTTTTATTATGCTTATTTGGATTTCTTTCTGTTGGTAACCGGTACCGTTTTTTATATCGAATTTGTAAGAGCATTCCTGGATACGAAAAACAACTACGTGCTGCTTGACCGTATCTTAAAATATGGCGAGCGTTTTATTTTGTTACTGCTGGCTATCTTTACTTTTCTTAATTTTTTTACTGATAGTTTTTTACCCCAGTATCATCTTGAGAATAGTATGAAGATACTGTTCCTGTTGCTTGGTTTTGCCTTCATCTATCTTGCATTAAAACGAAAAGACAGGTTGTTTAATTATATAGCTGCAGGCAATGCGATGCTTGTATTCTTCTCCTTAATTTCATTTATAATCCTGTTTTTAAAAGTAAAACAAACGCATATCTATTTCACTTCGTTATTCTATTACAACACGGGTATCGTGCTGGAACTCACTTTTTTTCTTTTAGGTTTAAATTACAAGAACAGGAACGAGCTGATCGAGGAGATAAAAAAACAGGAAGCATTAAAGCTGGATGCAGAGAAGCAGGAATTTGAAACGCAGTTGACGGTAATAAAGGCACAGCAGGAAGAAAGGAACAGGATCAGCGCCGATATGCACGATGACCTGGGCGCAGGTATGACCACCATCAGCCTGTACAGCGAATTGGCAAAAGGTAAACTTATCGATAACCCGATCCCGGAAATTGAAAAGATATCAAGTGCAGCAAATGACCTGTTAAATAAAATGAATGCGATCATCTGGAGCATGAGCAACAGTAATGATTCGCTGGGAAATATGATTGCATACATCCGCAGTTATGCAATTGAGTATTTTGAAGATACGGGTGTACATTGTAAAATTGATATCCCCGAAAACCTGCCCAATATACAGGTGATTGGCACCATCAGGAGAAATGTATTTTTAGTTGTAAAGGAAGCATTGAACAATATACTGAAACACGCAAAGGCAACAGAAGTGAGCATAACTTTAATAAGGGTGAAAGATGGCTTAACGCTATATATACAGGATAATGGGAAAGGGATTGATATGGACAGTTTAAGACAATTTGGCAACGGCTTAAAAAACATGAAAAAGCGCATGGCAGATATTAATGTTGATTTCAGCATTGAAAACCTGTCTGCCGGACAGGCAGGTAAGAACGGCACTTTAATCACCATGCACCGAAAAGTAACCACCTTTTAGGTTCGCTTTGAAACTGCCGCAAGAAGCATTAGCCAGCCTGTAATAAAAGCCGCACCGCCAAAAGGGGTGATGGCCCCGAGCCAGTTCATTGGTAGCTGGTTATATTTTACATAACACAATAAATACAATGAGCCCGAGAAAATAATTATTCCGGCAATGAAAAACCTCCCGGCCCACAACATTAATTTACCGGGAAACGGAGCATACAAAATACCAACGGCCAATAATGCAAATACATGATAGAACTGATACCTGACAGCAGTTTCAAATATCTGCAGGTTATCTACCGGTAAAAATTGCGTTAGCCCATGGGCTGCAAAAGCACCCAGCATTACAGATAATGCACCTAATAAAGCGGCTGTTTTTAAAAATCCTTTGTGCATACGAAGGTTAATGGTTACAGGTTAATGGTTGAGAGGGTATCATCCTTTAATTCAGTTACGGTTAAAATTTTTTTTGCCTGTGTGTAAAATGGTTCCCGCTCTTTTAATTTTTGCTCAATAAAAAACAACAGTTCGGCTTCGTTATGTTTATTTATCAATGGCCGTTTTTCTTTATCATCCAACACCCGGTCAAAAATATACTGCGGTGTAGCTGAAAGGTAAATGGTCGTTCCATTTTCATTCATCCATTGTATGTTGTCGTTAAAGCACGCTGTGCCTCCGCCACAGGCAATGATACAGTTATGCTTTTCCGCAAAAGCATGTAAAGCAATGGTCTCAATTTTTCGGAAATGATCTTCGCCTTCTTTTTCAAAGATTACGGAGATGGTCTTACCATGTTCTTTTTCAATTACTTCATCCAGGTCGTAAAACTCAAGACCCATTTGCCGGGCCCATATACTGCCCCAGTATGTTTTGCCACTACCCATAAAACCGATCAGAAAGATACCCCCTAGCCCCCTAAAGGGGGAATTGACCGAAGCGTTTTTCATAAATTAATTATCTCTTTGTACTTGCAAAGAAACAAAAACAGCAGAAGACTGCATGAATTAAAGTTCCCCCTTTAGGGGGACAGGGGGTTACTTACTCTTATAATCTCCCCTTTTCCATGCCTTAATAAATTCTGCCCAGGCAAAGGGGTTGAAGATGTTCATGGGTGGTGCCTGTCCGGCATAGTAGGCTTTATTGGCTGTTTGTCTTAAATAATTACTACTGTTCTCTCTTCCATCGGTAGGAAGATTTGCAACCAATATTTTGCGGGTAGCCTCATTATTATTTTTTCGGGCAACGGTAATGTAATCGTCGGGTACTTCCGTGTTCAGGAAGTCACGCTCAAACTGCGCCCTCGTTGGCCTTGCCTTAATAATGGTTGCGGGTAAATAAACGGTGTCATTTACCATCAATTGAATGATGCTATGCTGATTGCCGTCCAGGTTTGTGGGAATAGAAATTGTTTTGGGTTTAAAACCGATACTGGTAAATACAACCTGATCACCTTTTAAAACAACAATACTGAATACACCTTTGTTATTGGTAATGGTTCCCCGGTTTTGTCCTTTTACAACCACGCTTACCGATTCAAGCCCCTTTAAGCTGTCGGCTGTCATTACAATACCATAAAGTTGTACAATAGAATCCTTAAAGGTTTCAAACTGGGCTATGGCAGTTACGGGTAAAAACAAAGCAGCAATAAAAAAGTATGGTATAAATTTCTTCATGAAAAAATTGAAAGTTAATATTCGGCTAGTTTTTCGAAAACTATCTTTGTATCAAAACTAAATTATTGTTTTTATGCTGAATTGAAGATATCTTCTCCATTTCCTTCCCCTTTGGGGAAGATAGATGGGGCTGCATTTTAAATTAATAAACAAAGTAAGGGTATCAATGTTTAAATTTGCGGTTTACAGTGGTTTTTAACAAATAATTGAACGATGACGAACGAGGATATTTTAAAGGCTTTATCAAACGTGCAGGAGCCCGACCTTGGTAAAGACCTGGTGACATTGAATATGGTGAAGGATATAGTTGTTGATGGTAATAACGTTTCATTTACGGTAGTACTCACTACGCCTGCCTGCCCCCTGAAGGATATGATCATGAATGCGTGTATTAATGCTGTGAAATTATTGGTGAATAAGGAAGCGATCGTTACGGTGAATTTTACCAGCAATACCAGCAGCAACCGTAAGGACGGAAAGACCATTTTAGGCGGTGTAAAAAATATTATTGCCGTGGTAAGCGGAAAAGGAGGTGTGGGTAAAAGTACGGTTTCATCTAACCTGGCCTTGGCGCTGGCGCAGGGTGGTGCAAAAGTTGGTTTGATGGATGCCGATATTTACGGGCCCAGTCAGCATATTATGTTTGGCGTACGGGGCGACAGGCCCTTGATGAGAGAAGTGGATGGTAAAGGGATGATAGTACCCATTGAAAAATTTGGCATTAAAATGATGAGCATTGGTTTGCTTATTGATGAAAAACAGGCCGTGGTTTGGCGTGGGCCGATGGTTAGCAGTGCCATTCGCCAGTTTGTAACCGAAGTTGATTGGGGCGAACTGGATTACTTAGTGATAGATATGCCGCCTGGCACCGGTGATATTCATTTAACCATTGTACAAACGGTGCCTGTAACCGGCGTGATCGTTGTT
>JANOUJ010000404.1:0-16052 GCA_031416815.1 Chitinophagaceae bacterium | reverse complement strand
GCTGAGGCGATGGGCAATAACGATGGAAGTACGGTTGTTCATCAGGTTGTTGATGGCATCCTGCACCAGCCTTTCGCTTTCGGTATCCAGGGCAGATGTAGCTTCATCCAGAATTAAAATCGGCGGGTTTTTTAAAACCGCCCGGGCAATGGTCATGCGTTGGCGTTCGCCACCGCTGAGTTTACCACCACGATCGCCAATATTGGTGTTATAGCCATCTTCTTTTTGTATTATAAAGTTATGGGCATTGGCAATTTTTGCAGCCTGTTCAATGTCTTCGGCTGTTGCATTGTCAATACCTAATGTAATGTTGTTGGCAATGGTGTCGTTAAATAAAATGGGTTCCTGGGTTACAATGCCCATCAACCCTCTTAACTGGTCAAGTGAATATGCCTTGATATTTATTCCGTCTATCAATAATTCCCCAGTACTCACATCATGAAAACGCGGAACCAGGTCGGCAAGTGTACTTTTTCCAGCGCCGCTGCTGCCAACAAGGGCAACTGTTTTTCCTTTCTCAACTTTTAAATTGATGTTCTTTAAAATGGTGACGTCATCATAAGCAAAACCAACATTCTTAAATTCAATGGCATGCTCAAAACTTTTTATAGGCTTTGGATCTACAGCTTCCTCCACCATCACCGGCGCCTGCAACACTTCTTCAATACGGGCAATGGCTGCCGTGCCTTTTTGCATATTGTAAAACGACGTTGATAATGCTTTAGCCGGGCTTATGATCTGGGTAAATATCCCGATGTACATAATAAATCCTTTGTCTGTCAAGCCTCCGGCATTACCGCCCAATACCAACTGCCCGCCAAAATAAAGTATGCCACATAATATAAGCACCCCTAAAAATTCGGATAATGGCGAAGCCAGGTCTCTTCTATACTGCATTTTATTTTTTACATGAAATAAAGCCTCGTTGTGTTCTTCGAATTTTTTGCCCACCAAACGCTCGGCCGTAAAGGCTTTAATTACACGCAAGCCGCTCAATGTTTCATCCAAAACAGAAAGCGCCTCGCCCTGTTTAATGGCTGCTGCATTTGATTGCTTTTTTAGTGTGCGGCTTATGCGGCCAATTATGAAACCGGTAACCGGTAAAAAAATCAATAAAAAAAGTGAAAGCTTAGGGCTTATAAAAACCAGGGTACCCAGTAGTATAATAAGATTTAACGGATCTTTGATCAGTCCTTCTACTGTACCAACTACAGATCCTTCCAGTTCACCCACATCATTTGTCATACGGCTCATAATATCGCCTTTGCGTTGCTCCGTAAAATAACCAATGGGCATGATGAGTATTTTCTGGAACAGCTCTTTGCGCAAACGGTTCATTACACCATTACGCATGGGTGCCAGTATGTAATAAGATAAATAAGTAAAGACGTTTTTTAAGAACACGGCTATCAGTACCATAACACAAATGAACGCCAGCACATAAACCTTGCCATCTGTTTTAATCAGCTCCTGCAAATAATAGCTGATGTACCGGATAAAATCCTGGGAGTTATTGACCACTTCAGGTTTTAGTACATCTGCCTTCCCTTTTGTAAAAATAAGATCGATAAAAAAGGGTAAGGAGCCGATGGATACTACGGAAAATACAATGGCCAATATGATGAATAAAAAATATAATGCAATGTTGGCTCTGTATGCAGCCAGGTATCTAAAAAGCCTTGCGTATTTCTTCATTGTTTAAAATTCGGTCAAATCAGGGCAAAGTAACTAATTTTACAGCAAACCCGGCATCGATTGTTAAAGGGATACAATGGGTTTACATAATGATGACGTTAAAACTGAAAGAATATGTTAGAAGGTAAAAGACAGAAGCAGGTTGCAGGGTTATTGAACAAAGAACTTAGTGATATTTTTCAACGCCTGGGAATATCGATGATGGATGGCGGAATGGTTTCCATTTCATCGGTAAAAATAACACCCGACCTGTATGAGGCAAGGATCTACCTGAGTTTCTTCCAGGTAAAAGATAGTTTTGATGCCTTAAAGAAAATTGAAGAACGGAGCTGGGAAATAAAAAAAGAATTGACTTCAAGGGTTCGTAACCAGCTACGCAGCATGCCCAAACTTACTTTCTATATTGATGATACATTGGATTATGTAGATAAGATGGAGAAGATATTTAAGGAGATAAAAGAGGCCCCCTCTGAACTACGTTCTTTCCCTGGCGGGAACCCCGAAGGGGGAGGAAAAGGAGAGGGTTGAAGCGAAGAACTTTAAACCAATCAACGGATTAACCAATTAACGGATTAACAGTGTATTTCACCTTTGCCTGGAGATATTTTAAAGGAAAAAAAAGTGCCAATGCCATCAACATCATTGCATGGGTTACGGTGGGTGTTATTGCGTTTGCTACCTGCTGCCAGGTTTTGGTGTTGAGCGTTTTTAACGGATTTGAAGACCTCGTTAAATCATTATACTCTTCCTTTTATAGCGACATTAAAATAATACCGGCAACAGGAAAAACTTTTATACTTACTCCCAAACAAATTGCTGCTATAAGTAACCAGCCCGCTGTTGCTGCTTTTTCGATGATAGCTGAAGAGAAAGCCCTGCTAAAAAACTACGATGCAAGAACACCCGTGTACCTGAAAGGGGTTGATGAAAATTACATAAAAGTAAGTGGTGTTGCCGCTAAAACAAACCGGGGGAAATATTTTACCGGTACAACTGAAGAACCTTACCTGGTAGCCGGTTCAGGTATACAGAATGCAACTTCTTTAAATCTTGACCCTGCATTACAGGCGAATGAACTTACTATTATCTTACCCAAAAAGAACAGTCTGGATAATGACCCATTAAAATCGATCAGCGAAGGATTTATTAAAGCCTCAGGTTCGTTTACCATTCAGCAGGAATTTGATGACAAATATGCCATCACCAATATAGGTTTTGTAAAACAACAGATGGGCCTTGCCGCCGATGAATACAGTGCCGTAGAAATTAAGCTTGGTAAGGATGAAGATCCCAAAGAAGAGAAAGAAAAATTAGCGATACTGCTTGGCAAAAATTATAAGGTACAAACCAAGTACGAACAAAATACCAGCCTGTACAATACCATGAAATTGGAAAAATGGGCCATTTACGGAGTGCTGACTTTAATACTGATCATTGCTGCATTCAATATGGTAAGTGCGTTAACCATGCTGGTGCTCGAAAAAAGAAAAGATATCAGCGTACTGCAAAGCATGGGCGCAGGACAAACCAGTATTTTAAAAATATTTTTAGGCGAGGGTTTGTTGCTTGGAGGCATTGGCACGGCTGTGGGTATTGTAATGGCTACCATCCTGTGCCTGCTGCAAATTAAGTTTGAAATTATAAAATTAGCCGGGGGTTCTTTTCTGCTCGATTATTTTCCTGTAAAATTAATTGCAACTGATTTTCTGCTGGTGGCGGTTACCGCTATTGCCATTGCATTCATTGCAGCATGGCTTCCGGCACGCAAGGCCAGCAGGCAGGCGTTTGAGTTGCGGTAAACCCCCTCCGCCCCCTGAAGGGGGAACTTTGGGGTTCATTAACGAAAGCCTCTTTTATTTCTCATAAGAGTTAAATTTATAAATAACTAAGTCGCTTGATTTTTAGGAGGCCCTTTAATATCGTAGGGACCAGTTCCCCTTTCAGGGGGCGGAGGGGGGTTGGGTTTGCTACCTCAACACCATTTGCCTGTCGGCATCCAGTTTTATTAGTATAAAGATCATAATGGTAAACGTAAGCAATGAAGACCCGCCATAACTCATTAAGGGAAGCGTAATACCAATTACCGGCGCCAGGCCGATGGTTACACATATATTAATAGCGACATGAAAAAACATGATACTTGCAACTGAATAGGCATAAACCCGGCTGAATGTACTCCGCTGCCTTTCAGCGATCCGTATTATCCTCAAAAGAAAAAATAGATAAAGAAACATCAACAGGCCACTACCCAAAAAGCCAAAGTTTTCGCCAACCGAAGTAAAGATAAAATCTGTATGTTGTTCCGGTACAAAATCGCCCCGGGTTTGTGTTCCTTTTAAAAACCCTTTTCCCAAAAAACCCCCGGACCCAATGGCAATTTTAGATTGCTTTACATTGTAATTCTGCTGGTCTGTTTTATCCTGCTTTAGTTTTTGATCTTCCGGATTGGATAAATTAATGTCTGCCGTTTTTTCCGCAAAAGGATTATCAACACCTACCATACTGAAGATACGGTTGGCCTGGTAGGGCTTAAATACATTTTTGAAAGTAAAGGGTATAACGAGGCCAACAAATGCCGAACTAAATGCCCAGGCTACAATAATAATTACCAACAGCTTTTTGTTTCGCCTTATGCCTCTGCGATTAAAATAAAAAACCAGCACTGCCAAGACAGCAAACGCTATTAGCAGGGTCTTTGTACTAAACAACAATGATACTACCAGTAAAACCGCCATAGAAACGCCGGCGATTAAATAACCCGGCGGCAAACCTTCACGGTACATGGGAATTAAAAAAGAGAAATACACCAGTGCCAGGCCGGTTTCGCCCTGAAATATTGATAACAGGCCGGGTGCAAAGGAAATGGCTGCCGCAATCATTTGCGATTTTGGCTTTTTAAAATCAGTGTCGGGCATTGATAAATATTTCGACAGTGCCAGGGCCGTAAATATTTTGCACAATTCAACCGGCTGCAAATTCATAAAACCCAGCGGTATCCAGCTTTTAGAACCTTTGATCTCTTTACCTACCACAAATGTTGCCAACACCAGCACGATCCCAACCAGGTAAGAGATATTAGACGTTGCAGTGAAAAACTTACTATCTGTGAGTAAAATAAAAATGGCCAGCAAAGCACAGGCAGCAAAAAAGAAAAGCTGTTTGCTATAATTCTTTTTAAAGCCAGTTAATGTTTGCAAAAAATTATCGGTGCTTTTATACTCAACAGAATAAATACAGATTATTCCAAAAATAACAATGAGTGCATACAGCCAAACCATCAGCCAGTCAATTCCTTTTGATATGGTGGGATTTTTGTATTGCATAATCGTGAGTAGTGAGCGGTGAGACGTGAGTTAGTACACGATCATCTTACTGATCATTTGAAAAGTTTTAATTATTAAGATGCCTGTTTCTGCTACGTCTTCTTTCTTAACATATTCAAGTTCTGCCGCAATATCCAGAATGGTATCTACTTCAACTACTGAGCCTCTTGAAATTTCATAATACCTCCTTCTTTCTATATCTGATTTTCGTGAACTATCTTCCGCAATGTTAAGCTGAACAGAAAGTGCAGCTCTTCTTAGTTGCTGCGTCATATTAAACCGCTCGTCCTGTGGCAATAATTTAGATAATTTATAGCAGCTTAATACAAGTTGTTTACCAGTAATAAAAACATCCAGTTTTGTGTGTGCTAAATTTAAAAACATAAAAATATTTAAAGGTTTGATCTTCTATCACGCTTCCCCACTCACGATTCACTACTCACCACTCACGACTAATCATTCAACGTATCCTTCGGCTCCGGCTTCTTTTTTTCATTCGGTAAAATTGCTTCGGTATTAATTTTTATTTTTTTATCGCCGCTGTCTCTTTTCTGTTTTTCTTTTTCTTTTTCTTTTTTTATCTGGTCTAAAATTTCTTCTTCATCCGTTTTATCCATTTCCATCGTGTCTCTTATCAGCGTGATATACCCTTTTGCTATCAGGTAAGCCGAATCTTTTGAATGCAACATAGAATCCACGGTTTTCATTTCTTTATAGATACGTGGCGGAATTAAATTTAATTTTTCGAACTTTTCAACAATGGCCTGCCTGTTTTTTGCGATCGTATCATGCAGGTATTTTTCAATCATCAGCCCCACAATGGGTGCGGCATAAGTACCGCCAAACCGGCCGCTGTTTTCTACAACACACATAATGGCTATTTTTGGATTGTCCCTGGGTGCAAAACCGCAAAAGAAAGCATGGTTGGGTTGTTTAATGCCGCGGTAATAATTTTCTACCGTACCTGTTTTACCACAAATTGCAATGTCCGGTACTCTGGCGCCGGCTCCCGTTCCCCTATCCACCACCCATTGCATTCCATCATGCACGGCTTCAAAAACACTGTCGGGAATATCAATAGCACTGTGCTTTTCTTTAAACTTCGATAACATATTAAAAGCATCACCTTCTTCTATTGAATCTACCAGGTGCGGAATTTTATACCAACCTTTATTGGCGATATATGCCATTTCATTGGCTGTTTGAATGGGTGTAGTTAACACTTCTCCCTGCCCGATGCTAACCGAACGAAAGTTGCAGTAATTCCATTTTCCATTACCGTAAATTTTATTAAAATATTTTGGAGTTGGGATGTTGCCCGGCTTTTCAGATGGTACATCTATGCCCAGTTTATGTCCCAGTCCAAATGCATACATATACCTGTCCCACACTGCCAGGCTGGTGTCTATATTTGGATACTTAGGATTATTAATAACCCTTTGCATCACGGTAGCGAAATATGTATTGTCAGATAACCGGATGGCATTGCGCAGATCGAAAGTTCCATAATCCAGGCAGCGCATGGGTTTACCACTTCCGCATCCATAAAATGCACCCGAGCAGGAAACAGTAAAATCCGTTCCAATAACACCTTCGTGCAGGCCAACCAACGCCTGCAATGTTTTAAAAGTGGAGCCGGGAGAGTAAGTTGCGGTTACTGACCGGTTAAACAATGGTTTTGCGGGGCTCAGCAATAATTCTGCATAATGTCTTTTTCTATCGGCACCAGTTAACAATTTGGGTTGATAAGTAGGGCTGCTTACCATCGCTAAAATACCACCGGTCTTAGGATCGATGGCCACAATAGAACCAAGTTTATTCTGCATTAATTTTTCACCCAACGCCTGCAATTCAATGTCTATTGCCGTATACATATTTTTACCTGCAACTGCAACGGTATCAAATTCACCATCTTCCAAAGGTTCGGTCAGACGATTCTTATTATCTCTTTTCCAAAACTCAATACCGCGTTGCCCCATCAATACGCTTTCATACGTTCTTTCCAACCCGGCACGGCCAATATAATCGCCCATAACATAACCCTCATAGATCGGGTTTTTTAAAATATTGGAATCCACTTCGCCCAGGTAACCAAAAATATTTCCACCGGCGTCAAAAGGATAATCTCTTACTGAACGTTCCTGCATAAAATAGCCCGGGGCAAGCTTGTACAGGTTTTCACTGAGCTTTGCCATTTTTTCATTACTTAGTAAAGGTTCAAAAACAGATGCCCGGTAGCTTTTATTTTTGATGATGGCTGCAATGATGCGTTTATGAAATTCCGCCGAATCAATATTTAAAATGCTAAGCAGGGCCGCAGTATCGGTTCCTTTAATTTTTCCGGGTATCACCATCAGGTCATAAATGGTCGTGTTCTGCAAAATGGCTTTACCTTTCCTGTCAAAAACAATTCCCCTGTCGGGATAGATCACTTTTCTAAATATTCCCTGGTTATCGGCATCTACCTTATATTTTGAAGAAAAAAGCTGCAGGTTTATCAATTGTATAAAAATGATAACAAACATACCAGTAACAACCAGGATGATCACATTTTTTCTTGATTGATTAAATACCGACACTTTGAGTTATGGATTATGAGTTATAAGTTATGAGTTAGAGTGTTCCACCTTTTTACTTTTGACTTTTGCCTTTTGGCTTTCCCTTAGACCGTGTTCGTTTTAAATTTCTGCTGTCGTGTAAATAACATTTCTGCAATAATTATTAAAAACAAACTCACCAACGTTGATAACACTGTTTTTACCAGGAAATACCAGATGTTTCCAAACTGCCAGGCTTCCAGCAAAAATAACCACCCATGATGAAGAAATGTAAGTACGCCGATAAAGATCATGTAAGGCAAAATGCCCCCAAGGCTTTTAAAAGAGGGTTCTTCATAATTGCTGTCGGCACCTTCTTGTGGAATTAAAAGATTGACCAGGAAAGGACGTATATAGGCTATGAGTACACAGGCAGCGGTATGAAAACCGGGATGATGACGAAAGCTGTCCATTACAAACCCCAATGCAAAAGCAAATATCATTTGTTGTGTACGCCCCATGCGGAAAGGCAGCCAAATAAGGAACAGGAAGTACAGGTAAGGCGTTACCATCTGGTGCAAATGAATTTTATCCAGTACAAAAACCTGTACCAGGATGAATAATGAGAACCGGATAATATTTTTTACAAACAAGTTCATGGTTTCAATAACATGGTTATTGCGATTTCAGTTTTTCTTTTTCTAAAATTGCTTTTATCTCTTCTGTTTGCCTGTTCTCTATAACATACGCAAATTCCAGATTATAAAAATTGGCTGCTGTTTTAAATTTTATCAGGTGATTGTTGGTGCTTTTATCAGACTTTACTTCCTGTACAATACCCATCATCATCCCTTTGGGAATGCTTGTACTAAAGCCGCTGGAAATAATGGTATCGCCTGGTAGCACTTTAGCGCTTTTAGGAATACCGCTAAGCGATATGATATTGGGAGTTTTGCCATCCCAGTTCAGCGTGCCCGTTTCGCCTCCTTTTATTAATTTTCCGCTCAGGTGGCTGTCTTTGTGAAGCAGGCTCATTACCACTGCATACCCGGCGCTTACTTCAGTTACAACACCTACTACACCGCTGTTTGGGTCAATAACACCCATACCTTGTTTTATTTTTTGCGAAGTGCCTCTTCCCAAAACAATAAAATTATTCTGGGATGCAACTGAGTTGTAAACCACTTTGGCAGGGTAATACTGATACTTTCTAAATTGTTCCATCGAATCAATCTTTATGGAATCGATGATGAAATTGCTGGATGTATCGGGCAATTCAAAATTGGCTTTTAATTTATTGTAAAGCATATCATTGGCGGCAATCAGGGAGTCGTTTGTTTTTTTAAGCCGGAAATAAGAAGTGACGCCAGTGTATTTTTCGTTTATTTTTCCCGTGAACTGGTTGGCCGTTTTACTGAAGATGGCATTGTGATATTTGCTATAGTGAACGATGAGATAAATGCTGAACCCCTGTAACAAAAGAAACAGGATGAAATTAAAATACCGTCGAATGAAAAGAAAAATATTACGCATGGTTGAAACAGCTACAAGGGGAAGAGCTTCAAGGGTGAAGCATTTTTATTTTAACTTATGCTAAGTAGCTTTCAGTTTTTTTTATAAGGTTTGCCCCCTTGAGGCCTGAAGCTTGCAGCTTCTTTATTATCTCATTACAAAAGGATACCTGTCATAATGTTTCAACGCAATGCCGGTACCTCTCACCACGCTTTTCAAAGGATCGTCAGCAATGTGCACCGGCAATTTTATTTTTGCATTCAACCTTTTATCGAGGCCACGCAGCAATGCACCGCCACCTGTAATGTACAAACCCCGGCGGTAAATATCCGATGCCAGTTCCGGCGGTGTTGTTTCAAGCGCCTTCAAAATTGCTTCTTCAATTTTGAAGATGCTTTTATCCAATGCTTCGGCCACTTCCTGGTAGCTTACCATTACCTGTTTTGGAATACCAGTTACCAAATCTCTTCCGTTAACCGGGATATCGTCGGGTGGATTTTCCAGGTCTTTTACTGCAGCACCTACCTGTATTTTTATTTGCTCGGCAGTGCGTTCGCCAATCAATAAACTGTGGTAACGGCGAAGCGCTTCCATAATATCAGCCGTAAATTCATCTCCGGCTATGCGTATACTTTGGTCACAAACAATACCAGCGAGGGCGATCACTGTAATACCGGTCGTTCCTCCTCCGATATCAATGATCATATTACCAACCGGTTCCTCCACATCTATACCAATACCCAGCGCTGCTGCCATCGGTTCATGAATAAGGTAAACTTCTTTGGCGCCGGCTTGCTCGGCACTATCCCTGACTGCACGTTTTTCTACCTCGGTAATGCTGCTGGGTATGCAGATCATCATGCGCCAACTGGGTGCAAACAAGGGTTTTTTTGGATAGATAAGTTTGATCATTTCCCTGATCATCAGCTCGGCCGCGTTAAAATCAGCTATCACACCGTCTTTAAGCGGGCGAACCGTCCTTATGCTCTCGTGGGTTTTTTCATGCATCATCAATGCCTTTTTGCCCACGGCTAAAATATTTTTCGGATTATTTCTGTCTAAGGCAACAATAGAAGGCTCATTTACTACAATCTCGTCGTTGTGGATAATGAGGGTATTTGCTGTACCGAGATCAATTGCAATTTCCTGCGTAAAAAAGTTAAAGAGACCCATATTTGTTTGTGTGAAAAAGGATTTTAATCAATGCCAGCAAAGGTGGTGGAAATTATTCGAATTAACAACGGCAAACCTTTTATTTTTAAACATTTTACCTAAACTTTCGCAATGGCTTGTTTTGGTGAAAACACCCAATGAAAGATTTTTCTCAATACCATGCTTAAATAAATTGGGATCTCATTTTTTAAAGGGCAAAGATGCAAGGTTAGTTTCTATAAAAGAGGCTCTTCTTTAAATTCATAACCAATGTCCGTTCGGTAATACATACCCTCAAAATGCAATTGCTCAAGCATGTAGTTTGATTGCTCAACAGCTTCTTTAATATTATCACCATACGACGTTACTGCCAACACCCTGCCGCCGTTGGTTACAATTTCATCACCTTCTTTTTTTGTCCCTGAATGAAAAACAATGGTATTTTCCAAAGCCGGTATATCCAGTCCGAGGATCGGGTGGCCCACTTTATGATCGCCGGGATAACCGCCACTTACTGCTACAACAGTTGCAACGGCCCGTTCATCGGTTTCAATGGTAATTTCATGTAGTTTTCCGTTGGCAGTTGCCAACAACAATTCAACCAGGTCGTTCTTAATGCGGGGAACAACCACTTCGGTTTCGGGGTCGCCCATGCGGCAGTTGTATTCGATCACATTGGGTTCGCCATTATCGTTCATTAAACCCAAAAAGATAAATCCCTTGTATTCCAGCGTATCTTTTTTTAAGCCGGCAATGGTTGGTTCAATGATCCGTTCTTTTACTTTTAGCAGAAACGCTTCTGTAACAAAAGGCAGTGGGCTTACTGCACCCATACCGCCTGTGTTTAGTCCTCCATCTGCTTCTCCCACACGCTTGTAGTCTTTTGCCTCGGGCAATAAAACATAACTTTCGCCATCAGTTAACACAAACATGCTCAACTCGATACCTTTCAGAAACTCTTCAATCACCACTTTTTTTCCGGCTTCTCCAAATTTAGAGCGCAGGAGCATGAGCTCAAACTCTGCAATGGCTTCCAGGTAACTTTGGCAAATTAAAACCCCTTTACCAGCAGCCAAACCATCAGCTTTTAATACGATCGGGAGCGATTGGGATTTGATATATTCAACCCCTTCCAAATATCTGTCCGACGTAAATTCTTTGTATGCGGCTGTGGGAATGCCATGCCTTTGCATAAATGCTTTTGCATACGCTTTGCTGCCTTCTAACTGCGATGCCTCTTTAGAAGGGCCAATTACTTTTATATGCTGCAGTTCCGCTTTTCTTTTAAAAAAATCATAGATGCCTTTTACGAGTGGTTCCTCGGGGCCCACCATGATCATATCAATTTTATTATCCAAACAGGCACTCGCCAGGCCATCAAAATCCGAAATGGTAATGGGCAAATTGGTGCAACACAAAGCAGTGCCGGCATTACCCGGCGCAATAAAGAGTTGATCACACAGCGGGCTTTGTTTAAGTTTCCACGCCAATGTGTGCTCCCGCCCACCGGAGCCAATTAAAAGTATATTCATTGATAAGCAGGTTTTTATGCATGAACTATTGGTTTGCGAATTTAAAATTCTGTAACATCATTTCATAATCTATTTTTTAAACGGCTACAACATATCTTTTTTTCTTAATTATGGCAAGTCGGCAGACAGTCTCATTTGAAAAATTGGTTCATTGTTTTGTTTATTCTAAACAGAAAATCGCTATTTTGGGTAATTAAACCAACTTGTAAGCATTTAAAAAACAACAACATGAGTGAACAAGCTAAACTTGGGAAACATCCTAAAGCATTATACGTACTGTTCTTTACAGAAATGTGGGAACGATTTGCTTACTATCTGATGGTAGGGATCCTTTTCCTTTACCTGATAGATACTACCACCGGGGGAAAAGGATTTTCACAAAATATAGGTGCAGATATTGTAGGAAGTTTTATCGCTCTGGTGTATTTAACACCATTTATTGGCGGCTTGATAGCAGACCGGATATTAGGTTACACAAAATCTATTTTTTTAGGGGGAACCATGATGGCACTTGGATATTTCTGCTTATCCGTGCCTGGTAATACTGCATTGTTCTCGGGGCTTGCTTTAATTATTGTAGGAAATGGTTTCTTCAAACCAAATATCTCTACCCTGCTGGGTAATATTTATAACAGGGCCGACCTGCAACCTTTAAAAGACAATGCTTACAATATCTTCTACATGGGTATTAATATTGGCGCTTTTGTCTGCAATTTTGTAGCCGCTTATTTAAGGAACGAATATGGCTGGGGATATGCTTTTGCGGCTGCAGGTGTCGGACTGGTGATCGGTATGATCATCCTTGCAGTAAATCTAAAATCGGTAAAATATGCTGACGTAAAAAAGCCGGTGCAGGCTGAAGATATGTCACTGGGCCAGATCTTTGGCTATGTGTTTTTACCAGCATTAATAGCAGCTGCAATCGGTTGGTTTGTACCTTCTATCTTGTTTGGCAGCACTTTAATGGGTACACCGGCAAATGATGCTTTTATATTTGCATGTTTGCCAATTATTGCATTTTATGTCTCACTATATGCAAAAGCAAAAGGGCAGGATAAAAAAGGTATCGGGGCATTATTATTCATTTTTGCAGTAAGTATCGTTTTCTGGACGATCTATAACCAGAACTCTACAGGACTTACCCTGTGGGCAGAGAAGCATACCGACAGGACAGCTTCAGAAACTACGGCAAGGATCACCGGAAGTTTATTCCCGTTACAGGAAGTATCAGATACTCCAAGGATGGTTAATAAAGTGGATGAGTTTTTCGTAAACGTTAAAGATGATAGTGGTAACGTTGTGCAAACAATGGGGCCGGATCCATACTTCAACAATGTGCCAAAGGACCAATGGCCGGGAGGTAAAAGTGTAAAACTGATCAATACCGAATTGTTTCAATCCATAAACCCTTTATTTATAGTATTACTTACGTTGGTCTTTGTTCCGTTTTTTGATTATTTGCGAAAACGGGGTAAAGAACCTACCACGGCTTCAAAATTTGGAATGGCATTATTCATTTCAGGATTATCAGCATTGGTAATGGTTTTCGCCATCATGTCTGTTCCTTCTATTTATGGTTACAAAGCAGTGCCTGCATGGTTATGGGGCACCTATTTTGTATTTACAATAAGTGAGATCTTCTTAAGTCCCATCGGATTATCACTGGTGTCGAAACTTGCGCCTGCAAGGCTTACGGCCTTAATGATGGGCGGATGGTTTTTATCAACCTCCATCGGCGGTAAAGTTGCAGGTGTGATGACAGGTTTCTGGGATGATTTTACAGATAAAAAAATGTTTTTCCTGATATTGGTTATCGCTGCATTTATTGGCGGCATATTAATTTATTCCAGGATAAAATCTTTTAACCAGATCTTAAAAGACAAAACCGGTTCGGCATAAAACAAATTCTTTATCTACAAGGCGATACATAAACGTATCGCCTTTTTATTTACCTTTCTATTCCAAAATCAACCTATTATGCCTGACAAAAAACCATTTCTGCCTTTTGTATCTCCGCAAACCATTATGAAGGAATTAACCGTTAAGTCAATTCTGCTGGGAAGTTTATTTGGAGTAATATTTGGAGCAGCAACAGTATATCTTGCATTGAAAGCAGGTTTAACCGTATCAGCTTCCATCCCTATTGCGGTAATTGCCATTACCCTTGGGCGAAAATTTTTTAAGACAACCATTCTCGAAAACAATATCATTCAAACAACCGGTAGCGCAGGCGAAAGTATAGCCGCAGGTGTGGCATTTACTTTACCGGGATTTTTATTTCTCTCTTCACCCGACAGTGCATCTTATTTTAATTACCTCACCATACTCATCCTTGCCATTGTAGGCGGCATGTTAGGTACATTGTTAATGGTGCCTTTAAGAAAAGCTTTGATCGTAAATGAACATGACACCTTACCATATCCCGAAGGAACTGCCTGCGGCGATGTTTTAAAAGCCGGTGAAAAGGGTGGCGATTTTGCAAAAACAGCATTCTGGGGTTTGGGCGTTGCTTTCAGTTATGCCATACTGCAAAAAATATTACACGTCATTGCAGAAACGCCTTACTGGATAACACAGCAAACCAATAAGTTTTTTCCGTCGGCAAAATTAAGTGGCGAAATAACGCCTGAATATTTAGGTGTCGGCTATATCATCGGCCCCCGCATAGCCGGGGTGCTGGTTGCCGGTGGTGTGTTAAGCTGGCTGGTATTGATACCACTTTTATCATCTATTGTGCCTGCCGATGTTATTGCCATTCAATTGAATAAGCTTGGTTACCTGGCTGATATTACAAAAGATGGCGGTAAGGGCGGCTGGAATGCTGCAACACATGCATTTAATGATTACTCAGCGGCTATTTATTATGCTTTCATTCGCCAGATTGGTGCCGGGGCTGTTGCAGCCGGCGGAATTATCACTTTAATAAAAACAGTTCCAACAATTGTAAAATCTATAAAAGGAAGTGTTAGCTCTTTAAAAAATAATGCCGGTGAAACCAACGGTGTTTTAAGAACTGAAAGAGACCTGAGTTTGAAAGTTGTAGGGATAGGGAGCCTGGCACTCGTTGCATTGATTGCTGTATTGCCCCAGGTACCCGGTGATAGTATTTTACAAAAATTACTGATAGGAATTTTAGTGCTGATCTTTGGTGCCTTATTCGTAACCGTTTCTTCAAGAATTGTTGGATTGATCGGTTCATCCAATAACCCCATTAGCGGAATGACCATTGCAACGGTGATGGGAACCAGTTTAATCTTTATTGCTGTTGGCTGGACCGGTGAAACTTATGAACCATTGGTTTTAGTAGTTGGTGGAATGATATGCATTGCTGCGGCAAATGCCGGCGCCACTTCACAGGATTTAAAAACCGGGTATATTGTTGGAGCCACACCACGTAATCAGCAAATTGCTTTATTTGTAGGAGCCATTGTTTCATCTATTGTAATTGGTCTTACTATAAAATATTTAGATAAACCTACCAGTGAAATGGTTGCACAGGGAATTAACCATGCTATTGGAACAGAAAAATATCCGGCACCACAAGCCACGCTGATGGCTACTTTAATTAAGGGCATTTTGTCTTTTAATTTAGACTGGCAATATGTTTTTGTAGGTATTTTTATTGCTGTTGTGATGGAGCTATGTGGCATCAGGTCGTTGAGTTTTGCCGTGGGTGCATACCTGCCTTTATCAACAACTTTACCAATTGCTATTGGTGGAGCTATCAAAGGTTTGGTTGACCGCAGGAAGAAAAAAATAGATCCCGATTCAATTCCTGAAGATGATGAACTTGGTAAAGGAAGTTTATTTGCAACGGGATTGGTAGCCGGCGGGGCTGTTGCCGGCGTTGTAATTGCATTTATTGTGGGAAGCGATAGCGGTGAAAAGCTGATGCAAAAGATCAGCTTGGAACACGGCATCAGCAGTGCTATCGGAACAAATATGTATTATTTACTGGGCGTTCTATTCTTTGCGATCATGGGATGGATGCTGTATAAAACTGCTATGAAAAAATAAGCTGTTCCATATTTTTTATGAAAGGCGATCTCACAATCGCCTTTTTATTTTAACTTACTTACATAAAAATTACAAGCATGAGTGAAACAACTGATCTTTTACCGGGCCGTAAACATCCTAGGGCACTCCCCTATTTATTTTTCTCCGAAATGTGGGAACGCTTTGGTTACTACCTGATGATCGGCATCTTTTTTTTGTACCTAACAAATGTAGAGCATGGTTTTTCCATGACCAATAAAGATGCTGCAGACCTTTACGGAACCTTTATTGCTCTGGTCTTTCTT
>JANOUJ010000403.1:0-2582 GCA_031416815.1 Chitinophagaceae bacterium | reverse complement strand
CGATACTTATTCAACCACGGTTAAAGAAGGTACAGTTACCATTACCATGATAGATAACAGAAGCGATAAAGCCGTTTGGCAGGGATGGACAACCACTGAACTGATCAGCCGCAAAATGACAGGCAGGGAAATTGACAAGAGTGTGAAAACAATTTTTAAGAAATTTGATGCAGGGAAATAAAAGCAAGTTTATAATTTAAAAAGCCTCCCGATAATTATCGGGAGGCTTCTTTTTGTACCACGTACGGGATTCGAACCCGTGATTCCTCCGTGAAAGGGAGGCGTCTTAACCCCTTGACCAACGCGGCATTTATTGTTTAAGGACGGCCCGCCCAAATGATTAACATTCGTTTCGGGCGGGCAAAGATAACATTCGGCAGTTTTTCAGCCAAATAATTTAAATCGTTTGCAAATATTCCCTGTTTATGTGTTGCACAAAATGTACTTTTGCACCGCAATTCCTAACCTGCCTGCCGGCAGGCAGGTTCTTAATTTTTAATTTTTAATTGAACATGAGTACAGTAAAAGTTGCCATTAACGGATTCGGCCGCATAGGCCGTTTGGTTTATCGCCAGATTTATGATATGAAAGGTATTGATGTTGTTGCCATCAATGATTTAACCAGTCCTGCAGTACTGGCGCATTTATTAAAGTACGACAGTGCACAGGGCCGCTTTGGACAGGATGTAAAGTCAACAGAAAACGCAATAGTGGTTAACGGCGATGAGGTAAAAGTATATGCACAAAAAGACCCGGCTCAAATTCCATGGTCCAGTCATGATGTGGATGTGGTTATAGAATGTACCGGTTTCTTTACCGATAAGGCAAAAGCCGAAGCGCATTTAACTGCCGGTGCAAAAAGAGTAGTTATTTCTGCTCCTGCAACAGGCGATTTAAAAACGGTGGTATTTAATGTTAACCATGCTATTTTGGATGGAACAGAAACCGTTATCAGTTGTGCAAGCTGCACTACCAACTGCCTGGCGCCGATGGCTAAAACGCTCAACGACAGTTTTGGTATTGTAACCGGTATCATGAGTACTATACATGCTTATACCAACGATCAAAATACTTTAGATGCGCCACATCCAAAAGGCGATTTAAGAAGAGCAAGAGCTGCTGCTGCCAACATTGTACCTAACAGTACCGGTGCGGCCAAAGCAATCGGTTTGGTTTTACCCGAACTGAAAGGAAAATTAGATGGCGGTGCACAAAGGGTTCCTGTAATTACGGGCTCTGTTACCGAGTTGTATTCAATTTTAGAAAAAACCGTTACTGTTGAAGAAATTAATGCAGCTATGAAAGCTGCCAGTAACGAAAGTTTTGGTTATAATGAAGATGAAATTGTGAGCAGTGATGTGATCGGCATCAGTTTCGGTTCTTTGTTCGATGCAACACAAACCAAAGTGATGAGCATGGGCGATAAGCAAATGGTAAAAACGGTTAGCTGGTACGATAATGAAATGAGTTATGTAAGCCAGTTGGTGCGTACGGTGCATCATTTTGCAGGTTTGATAAAATAAGATATCGGTTCAATCGTCTACTTAAATACAATGAAGACGAGAGATATTGAATTAATTTTTTTACCGCAGAGAAAATGAGTAAATAGAGATTTCGCAGAGATGCTCAGCGTAAACTCTGCTTCTCTTTTTCTCTGCGTTTTAGTTTTAAATAAACAGTTGATCATGAGTAAATTTTCAGATTTTAATTTCTCTGGCCACAAAGCCCTTATCCGTGTTGATTTTAATGTTCCATTAGATGAGCACTTTAATATTACCGACGATACCCGTATGGCGGCAACCATCCCAACCATTAAAAAAGTTTTGGCAGATGGAGGAAGTGTAATATTGATGAGCCATTTTGGCCGCCCAAAAGAAGGACCTGCAGATAAATATTCACTAAAACATCTGGTTAAACATTTGCACGAATTATTAAATGCTCAGCAATCTGCGCAATCAAATGAATCTGCGACATCTGCGGTTAAAGTATTTTTTGCAGATGACTGTATTGGATCGCAGGCTGGCCTTACAGCATCCATGTTAAGGCCGGGCGAGGTTTTGCTTTTGGAAAATCTTCGCTTTCATAAGGAAGAAGAAAAAGGCGACGAAGCCTTTGCCGAAAAATTAAGCAAACTTGGCGATGTGTATGTTAATGATGCATTTGGTACAGCACACCGTGCACATGCTTCTACTGCTGTAATTGCAAAATATTTTTCAGCAGAAAAAAGAATGTTTGGTTTGTTGATGAATGCCGAAGTATTAAGTGCAGAGAAAGTATTGCATGAAGCTGAGAAACCATTTTGTGCAATCATAGGTGGCGCCAAGGTTTCAGATAAAATTCTCATCATCGAAAATTTATTGCAAAGAGCAACGGATATTATTATCGGCGGAGGCATGGCTTACACTTTCTTAAAAGCAAGGGGTGGCAAAATAGGTTCTTCGCTTTGCGAAGATGATCGTTTACAAACAGCTTTAGATATTTTAGAAATGGCCAAACAAAAAAATGTAAGCATTCATTTACCTGAAGATTCGGTTATTGCCGATAAGTTTGCTGCTGATGCAAATACAGAAATACGACCAAGC
>JANOUJ010000402.1:0-6989 GCA_031416815.1 Chitinophagaceae bacterium | reverse complement strand
CGGCCATTGTAATTATCAAATTAATTTTGTCTTTAAGATAAACATATCCCGGTATTTTTTTTGGGGGAATGTAAAGAATAGTATTACAATGGTGAAGGGAACCTAAAATAAACCCTTACTAAAGATAATCAGTAAGGGTTTATTTTTTTAGTTATGCAACCAGACTCCATCTTAAAAAAAAGGGGCAAATTTAGCCCGGTAGCTATGTATTATTATACGTTATTGGCAAAGCTGATGTTATTTTTTAAGCCCAGCTTATTAAATCCAATGTCTATTTTCCCAATCGCAGCATCAGGGTTAGCGGCTGAATGAATTATGACTTCTTCATTATTGCTGTTTAATAGTATTACGGGGTGCCGGTGAAAATTTTTTGTATCTCCACCAATGATTAAATCAACATTCATAGATTTTGCAGCAAGCGTAATATCATCAGCGCTGTTCTTGTTCTTATAGCCAAGCTGTGATAGACACACAACTACCGTGCAGCCTTTTTCTTTTTTTAACCAGGCCGATAGTGTATTCACTTTTTGTACAACATCGCCATCTTCTTTATTGGCACTGATGATACCTGTTTTTATATTTCCCTTCCTGATGATCTTATATCCACCGGTTATTACCCGTTGGTCATTAATTTCATCAATACAGGAATCATAAGCGAACGTACCGGGCTCCGACTGTTTTGCAACAAGACCGGCTTGTAACACGATCGCATTATCCAGCCGCATATCCGAAACCTGCTGCATCATTGCATGCTTACTTAGCTGATCCGGAATGGCAGTATGTAAAAAAATAAGCTTTCCATAACCGTTATACCCTGTAAAATCAGAAACGACGCTGGCAACAGTTTTAAGTGGCTTCAATGCAAGCATAGCAGTTGTAGCTATACTTCCCTGGATTAGGAATTTTCTTCTTGTATGCATGATAGTGTAGGAGTTTAAGAGCAGTTAAATATTCTTACAAATTACAAAATTCGGGATATTTTCCAAAATCTTTTCCTGAATTATTTTTTGCTCCATTACCACCGTTTTAAAATAGGAATTAAATGAAAGCTATATGGGGTGTTTGGGGAAAAGCAAACAAATTCAATTTATTTTTAGTTAATATGTACTTTCACTAGTGTCCCGTTTAGAATAAAATTAGTTCTTTGAAATTCTTGATTGGCTTGCATTTGAAGCGATTTTGGGTCGGTGACGATTTGCATTGGATTCGCCTGTAATGGTTTTTATTTAGGCCATGAATCAGGGAAAATATGTTTTTGCACAAATCAGTTCGTTTCTGCCACAAAGGTTTTTTGACCGTATTGTGCATCAGCACAAAGGCAATTATAAAATCAGACATTTTAGTTGCTGGAATCAATTGTTATGCATGATGTTTGGTCAGCTAAGTAACCGGGAAAGTCTGAGCGATTTAGTGTTAACCATAAATGCACATCCGGGTAAACTTTATCATTTGGGTTTTGGCAAAGGCGTTTCAAAAACAAATCTTGCCAGAGCAAATGAACAAAGAGAATGGTTGATTTATCAGGAGTTTGCTTATCATCTGATTGGTGAAGCAAGAAAAAAATGTTTGCCTGATGAAGAGAATGTCTTTTCATTTACCAATTCGGTGTATGCTTTTGATTCAACAACCATTGATTTGTGTTTGAATGTTTTTTGCTGGGCTACTTTCCGTAGGGCAAAAGGGGCCATTAAGTTGCATACACAATATGATGTCCGCACTTCTATACCAGTGTTCATGCATGTTTCAGCCGCATCCGTTCATGATGTGAATGTGATGGACAAGATAACCTACGAACCAGGCAGCTTCTATATTTTCGACAGGGGTTACCTTGATTTTGAAAGACTTTATTTTATCCATCAGTCAAAATCTTTCTTTGTCATAAGAGCAAAGAACAATCTGAAGTTTGAACGTGTATATTCTTCGCCGGTTAATAAATCAAAAGGTGTACGATGTGACCAAACCGGATATCTCAAAGGATTTTATTCCTTACAAGGATACCCCGAAAAAATAAGGCGGATAAAATTTTACGACCACGAACAAAACAGAACCTTTGTTTTCTTAACTAACAACATGGGGTTGAACCCTGAAGAAATTGCAGCGATATATAAACACCGATGGAAGATTGAATTATTCTTTAAATGGATAAAACAACATCTGAAAATCACTACATTTTGGGGGAGAACCGAAAATGCAGTTAAGACGCAGGTATATATCGCAATAATTACTTACACCATAGTTGCCATCATAAAGCAACAACTCAAATCCGGGTATTCTATCTATGAAATTCTACAGATTTTGGGAACATCACTGTTGGATAAAAGCCCCATAAATCAACTACTTCAAAAGAAAAACAATCAAGATGTCAAAGAACTTTTATATAAACAATTGAAAATCTTTTAGTTTAAACGGGACGCTACTGAATTAAAATAAAAGCACAAACCGATCCAATGATCTTTGACGGATCAATGCATGCCTGGTTTTACCAGATGCGAAATGCCCGTATTGTAATTAAAAAAACATGGCCGTTGTTAGCAATAACAGCATCTGAAAAATACAGGTATCTGCTGTTCATAAAAAATGATGACACACGGGAATATATCGACCTGGATACAATAAATGACAGCCACGGAATATTTGTTTTTAATGGAACGGGATCCCCAATCATGATCGACATGACAAACATTGAAACAGCAATATCATTTTACCTGGAAAAGTAACAGCCGAATCAGCACTTCTCCCGTAAAATCATCATGATTAAAATCATAACTATCTCCCCCTGTACGTCAGTTATTACCCCGTTCTACTTCAATACCTTGCTTGTGTAAAAGATCAGGATCAAACAGTCCGCTTTTATAAGGATTAACCAAACACTTTAAAATTAAATTATCATGAAAAAGATTCTTTTTATACTCGCAATTGCTATGGGATTAGGCGGTATTAGTTTTACAGTAATAAATCCCCAGGGGCCCAAACCATGGCCGGTACCGGATAATTTTAAAAAGATGAAAAATCCCATTGCTGCTGATGCTACTTCCATTGCTGATGGAAAAGCTTTATGGAGTACACACTGTAAGTCATGCCATGGTGCAAAAGGTTTGGGAGATGGCCCGAAAGCAGCACAATTAAAAACTGAATCCGGCGATTTTTCAAAAGCAATATTTCAAAATCAGACAGATGGGGAATTGTTTTATAAATTATCTGAAGGAAGGGAAGATATGCCAAATTTTAAAAAGAAAATGCCTGAGGCAGATGAAAGATGGAGCCTGGTGATTTTTATGAGAACACTTAAAAAATAGTTCCGGTTATATCATTATGTCTTATGAGAGAAATCCGGCGTTGCTGCCGGTTTTTTTATTTGCTGACTATATTTTATTGCCTGATAAAAATCATGTTTATTCATGATCAAGATAATCTGATGCTGCTAAATCATTGTATACTTTGCGTTCAAAACAAACACGATCTGTTTATGGAACAAAACTCAAAGATATCTTCCCGCAAAAAATTCCTTTTATGGGGTGCTGCGGTTCTATCATCGCTTACTGTTTTCAAATTCATTCCGGACAGCAATAGCAAAAAACCTGAAACGATAAAAATGCTCACCCAGGATGGAAAGCTGGTTGAAGTAGATATATCAAAACGCCACTCTGCCGAAAGAACAATAATCAATGATGAGCAGTTGAAAAACTGGGTAAGTAAAAAATAGACCAATCGCTTTTTTATTATACAATAAATTATGAAAGATAAAAGCACATCAAGAAGGCAGTTCCTGGCCGCCGCTGGTTTACTTGCCGGTGCAGCTGCTGGTTGTACTTCCAACAATCCTTTTGATAACTATGCCGGTGATGATGTAAAGCCATCTGGTGAAATGGTAAAGCTATTATCAGTTGACGGAGAGATCATTGAAATGGATAAAGCATTTCTGAAACCCGTTCCGGATCTTCCCCGTATATCTAATAGTGAAGAGAGAAAAGGGATTGAAGGAAAGAAATTCGTAATGGTCATCGACCTCGCCAGGTGTAAAAATTTGGGGGCTTGTAAAACAGCTTGTAACCATGCACATGGTCTTAATCCCGGACAAAACTGGATAAAAGTTCTTGAAATGAAGGATGCAGATCATACTGCTCCTTACTGGCAGCCCACCACCTGTATGCATTGTGATGAGCCTCCCTGTGTAAAAGTTTGCCCCGTAGATGCCACCTTCAAAAGGCAGGATGGAATTGTTTTGATAGACAGTGACCGTTGTATCGGCTGCCGCTTTTGCATGGCTGCCTGCCCCTACTCTACCAGGGTTTTTAATTGGGATGAGCCTGTGCTTGAAAAAGCTGTGGCTGCTCAAGCTTACTCCTGTGAAACAAGTATACCTCAAAAGATCGGCACAGTGAGTAAATGCGATTTTTGCCCCGATATGGCCAGGAAGGGCGAATTGCCACACTGTGTAACTGCCTGCCCAAATGGAGTTTTTATGTTTGGCGATCTGAATGAAGATGCTGTTACAAATGGTGCAGAAACATTTCGATTCAGCCATTTAATAAAAGACAAATCAGGTTACAGGTTAATGGAAGACCTGGGCACAAAACCCAGGGTTTATTATTTGCCACCCGTAAACCGAAACTTCCCTTTTGAATCAGGGCTGGAAAATCAAAATCCTGAAGATAAAAAAGCTCATTAAAATTATTTCTTGTGGAAAATTCATTGTCAATATCAAGCGAGCAAATTACCAGCGACCTGCTTCCTCAAAAATTTGGAAAACGCGGACTGATATGGACGGGCACACTCATCCTTTTATGTTTGGTGGGTGCCTTTGCATATTACCGTCAGCTCAGGCATGGTCTTGGAGTTACCAATATGGGCGATTATGTTTCCTGGGGAATTTATATTTCAAACTTTGTATTCTTTGTGGCCATTAGTTTAGTTGGTTCTCTTATTACAGCCATCTTTCGCCTGGCAAATGTAAAATGGGCCACGCCGCTTACAAGGATCGCAGAAATCATTGCTGTATCTGCTATTGTTTTTGCATCCCTCATCATCATTGTAGATATGGGCCGGCCCGAAAGAATGTTAAACCTGTTTCTTCATGGCCGTATTCAATCTCCTATTATGTGGGATGTGATTGTTATCAGCACTTACTTTATCATCAGTTTATTATTGTTGTATTTCCCGCTATTACCCGATCTTAAAATACTGATCAGGTTCAAAGAAAGATCGGGCAAAATGCTGAATAAATTATACCGGTTACAGGGTTCATTCTGGAAAGGAACTGCTGAACAATTTAAAATAAGCGAAAGGGCCATTGTCATTCTATGTATTGCTATCATACCTGTTGCGTTTAGTATTCATACGGTTACTTCCTGGTTATTTGCAACTACTTACAGGGCTGGCTGGGACAGCACAAACTTTGGTGCATACTTTATATCAGGTGCATTCCTGGTAGGTGCCGGCGGTGTAGTTGTGGCCATGTATGTATTCCGCAGAAACTACAGGCTCGAAAAGTATATTACTGAAATGCATTTTGAAAAAATGGGAAGAATCGTAGTGATGCTTTGCCTTTTATACCTCTACTTTAATATAAATGAATACATGGTTCCGGCATTTAAAATGAAGAAATCAGAAGAAGCACATTTATCAGGACTGTTTACCGGGGACTATGCACTGATGTTTTGGTTTGCAATAGTGGTTGGTATGATAGTGCCCATAATAATGCTGTTATTTAAAAAAGGAAGAAAGCCGTTACCCATGTTTATAGCTGGGGTCATGATCGTAGTAGGCGCATGGTTCAAGCGTTACCTGATCGTAACGCCTACTTTACTTCATCCATTTTTACCTATCCAGGATGTGCCGGTGGCTTTCCACAGTTACTTTCCCAGTTGGGAAGAATGGGCGATCGCCATTGGATCACTTTCCGGCGCCTTACTGGTAATTACTTTTTTTGCAAGGATTTACCCGATCATTCCTATACAGGAAACAATAACCGGACAACATGAAATGAGCGCTGATGATGCTGCTAAACTACCCGATTGATTTTGTTGGCGAATTCCATTTGGCTAGAGGCAATAAAAATAATCAAATGAAAAAGATGAAAAAAAATAAATTTATTTACCTGGTATTACCATGCTTGATGATGTTGACAACCGTAGTTGCTGCACAGGAAGATTCTGTAGTGACTGAAGAAGTAGTTAAGCTTAAATACTACACTGAAAATAACAGGATGCAATACCTGGTTGTTGAAAATTTGCAAAAGACAGGAAAGAAAACACAACCGCTAAAAAACAGAACATTTCAATTATACCTCGATAGTGCCACTTCAAATAATCTCATTGCAAAGATTACTACTGATAATAGTGGTAAAGCAAAATGCTTTATACCTGCTTCTCTCAAAGCCATATGGGAGTTAATGCCTGTTCATAAATTTATTGCGGTACCATCCGGTAAAGAAGAAGAGTCGCCCACTGAACTGATAATTACAAAATCAAAAATAAAAATCGATACAGCTTCAGCAGAAGGGATAAGGAGCATTACAGTGCAGGTAATGAAATACGAAAATGATGATTGGATGCCGGCAAAAGATGTTGAAATGAAAGTAGGTATTCAACGCCATAGCAGCATTCTTACTGCAGGTGAAGAGGAGACTTACACCACTGACTCAACCGGGACAGTTATTGTAGTACTGAAAAACGACAGTATGCCGGGAGATACAAAAGGGAATATGGTATTAATTGCCAAAGTAGAAGATAACGATGAGTTTGGTAACCTGATGATAGAAAAAACAGTTCCATGGGGAGTATCTGTAACAACCGACACCAACTTTTTTAATCAACGTACGCTCTGGTCAACCCGGTTCAAAACTCCATTATGGCTGCTTTTTATGGCGTATTCCATTGTGTTTGTGGTTTGGGGTGCTATCATATATCTTGTCTTACAGATTTTCAAAATAAAAAAATTAGGTAAAAGCTTCAGTTAGGCCAAAAGATTTGATCATAAGATAAAGCTAG
>JANOUJ010000401.1:0-4305 GCA_031416815.1 Chitinophagaceae bacterium | reverse complement strand
GTTTCCCTTGCTTACATTAATTTTATTGTTTTCGCAAGCGGTGTATTTTAATAAACTGGTAAACGACCAGCGCATCATGCAGCGCCCACATTACCTTACCGGCATGAGTTACCTGCTCATTACATCACTGTTTATGGAGTGGAACATTCTTTCATCACCACTCATTATAAACAGCCTGCTAATTTGGGTATGGTCAAAAATGAGCGGCCTCTACAGTAATCAAAAACCTAAAACGGCCTTATTTAATATTGGTATTGCTATTGGCATTGCTACTTTTTTCTATTTTCCATCTATTGCATTTGCGGCCTTAATTATTTTTGGGCTGGCCATTACACGTCCTTTTAAACTGGCCGAGTGGCTGATTGCCCTGTTGGGTATTATAACACCTTATTATTTTTTGCTGGCCATTGTTTTTTTAACCGATAAATGGCAGGGTTATAAATTTCCGGGTTTTGCGGTTACGTATCCTGTGTTCAGTCAATCTCAATGGGCTTATGCGGCCATCATTATTGTTTTAGTAAGTTCGATCATCGGTATTTTTTACGTGCAGCAAAACTTCAGGCGGCAACTTATACAGGCACGCAAAGCCTGGAACCTCACATTTTTATACCTTCTGGTGGCTATTTTTGTTCCATTTGTAAATGCAACGCATAGTTTCGAGTATTGGATACTCTGTGCGGTTCCGCTGTCAGCCTTTATTGCAGCTACTTTTTTGTACCCGGCTAAAAGATGGCTACCGGCTGTGTTACACTGGCTCATGGTAGCTTTTGTAATTGTTATCAGTTACTTCGTCTGATAATTATGATCACAATTGTTACCTTTGTGTATTCTTTTTGTTACCGGCATTTGTTTTTAATAGCAGCACTGTTGTAAACACGGTTTTGTCATTTTTTGGTTTTTGACAAAAAACAAAAAAGGATATCACTTGTACGGCATCGCAGTATTGATCAACCCAACATCAACCTTTATACATGAAATTTGGCGTAGTAGTTTTTCCCGGCAGTAATTGCGACAGGGATATGATGGAAGCCCTGCAAAATGATCTGCAGCAGGAAGTAATTCAGCTGTGGCATAAAGACAAAGACCTGGGCATGTTTAGCACCGATGATTGTATTGTATTGCCTGGCGGCTTCAGCTATGGCGATTACCTGCGCTGTGGCGCTATTGCCCGTTTCAGCCCCATGATGCAAAGCGTGATCGAGTTTGCCAATACTGGTGGAAAAGTGTTGGGTGTTTGCAATGGATTTCAAATTCTGTGCGAAAGTGGGTTGCTGCCCGGTGTATTATTGCGCAATAGCCAGCAACAATTTGTGTGTAATAACGTTTTTATAAAGGAAGCTGCGTCCAATGGAGCACTTAATCCTTCGGCTCCGCTCAGGATTCCGGTTGCGCATGGCGAAGGAAGATTTTTTGCCAACGAAGCTACGCTGGAAACGATGGAGATGCACCGCCAGGTAATCTACCGCTATTGTGATGAAAAAGGGAATATTAATGCGGCGGCCAATCCAAACGGGGCCATCCATAATATTGCCGGTATCTGCAATGCAGCAAGAAATGTTTTTGGTATGATGCCGCATCCTGAAAGGGCTGTGAGTAAAGCTTTGGGAAATGTTGATGGAAAGCATGTTTTCAATCACCTGTTTGGAATAAATTAACAGTTTTAAGGGATAAACGGTTAATAAACGTACAAACCGGGTCTTGATAATTTCGTAAGTTTGCATATGAATAAATTGTACATGAAAAAGATTTTTTTAGCAGTTTTGATGTTGTGTTTTGCCGGTTTTGTAAATGCACAGATCAATAACCCTGTATTATGGAAATACTCAGCAAAAAAAATTGCTGATAAAACTTATGAGTTGCACATCACTGCGATCATAAATGATACCTGGCATTTATATGCACAGGATGCCGGTGAAGGCCCCGAATCAACCACCTTTAAATTTACTCCCAACCCCCTGATAAGTTTTGATGGAAAAGTGAAAGAAGTTGGAAAGATGGAGAAAACTTTCGATAAGAACTTCAATTCAGTATTGAAATTTTATACCAATAAGGTTGATTTTGTTCAAAAAGTAAAAGTTAGATCCACCGTGGCTACGGTCGTTAAGGGAACAGTGAACTTCATGGTATGTAACGACAGGAAATGCCTTCCTCCAAGAGATGTTCCCTTTACCATTAACGTTGGCGGGAAATAAATCCGCTGCCTGAAAGTTTCCCGATGATTGTGTCGGGATTTTTGTTAAATAAGCATCATGCAATTTAAAAGGATAGTATCATTACTGGCTGCAATTCTATTTCTGTTTCAGTTCCCGGTTTTTGCCCAGGATGCTGCTACTGTTACATGGCAGGCAACGGGTAAAAAAATTGCAGAAGGCCATTATGAGATTCAGCTAAAAGGGACAGTAAGGGCAGGCTGGCATATTTATACCAAACCAAACACAGCTGTAGGGCTGGAAGAATTTAAGATTTCTTTTTCGGATCCGGCCATACAAAAAGAAGGCGGCCACCAAATTAACGGTAACACCAAAATTATATCTGACAAAATTTTTGAAACACAATCAGAAGTTATTTTGAATGAGCTGGTCGTTTTACAAAAGATAAAATTAAGCGGTGCAGTTCCCGCAAAATTAAAAGCAACCTTGCTTTACAATACTGCAAACGACAGTGCGTTTATTCCCGAAGAGAACAAAATTGAGATCAATATGGAAGGAGGTTTGGATGTATCATCTTCAAACCGGATCCTGATCCCATCAATTGATTTGAATAAACCTGTTAATGATTGCGGCGGTACAGAATCTATATCCGGCGATTTGCTTACCATTTTTCTGCTTGGGTTTCTGGGTGGCCTTCTCGCTTTAATTACGCCGTGTGTATTCCCAATGATTCCCTTAACGGTTTCTTTCTTTACCAAAAAGGCGATAAGCCGCAAACAGGGCATCTTTAATGCTTCGCTGTACGGCTTTTTTATTTTTCTTATCTATATTTTGCTGAGTGTACCTTTTTATTTTTTAGATAGTGCCAGTCCCGAAATATTAAACTCAGTTTCAACAAATCCATGGTTGAATGTTATTTTCTTTGCTGTGTTCATCATCTTTGCCCTTTCGTTCTTTGGATTTTACGAGATAGCCCTGCCCGGAACCCTTTCCGGCAAGACAGATTCAAAAGCAGGAACCGGAAATATCATCGGTATATTTTTTATGGCGCTTACACTGGCCATTGTTTCGTTCTCATGCACAGGTCCCATTTTGGGGTCTTTGCTGGTAGGCTCATTAACCGGCGGGGCTGTTCAGTTAACAGCGGGCATGGGAGGTTTTGGCTTGGCGCTGGCTTTACCGTTTGCGTTGTTTGCATTATTTCCAAACCTGTTAAACTCTTTACCAAAATCAGGAGGATGGCTGCATTCTGTAAAAGTTGTGTTGGGTTTTATTGAAGTTGGCCTGGCAATTAAGTTTTTATCCAATGCCGACCTGGTGATGCATTGGGGGATCTTACCGAGAGAGATATTCATAGGAATCTGGATACTCATTGGTGCATGTATCACACTTTACCTGCTGCGGCAAATAAAATTTCCGCTTGATGAGCCTAAACAGAAACTGACAAGGCCAAGATATATTTTTGCTGCTATCTTTTTGAGTTTTACCATTTACCTGGTGCCGGGAATTACCAATACCAAATATGCAAATCTCACACTGATTAGTGGGTTTCCACCCCCGCTTTGTTACAGTATTTACAAGAACCCGGCTAATTGTAAAGATTTTGTGCCTTTAAAAGATTATGAACTGGCGGTACAAAAAGCAAAGGCAGAAAATAAACCCCTGCTCATTGATTTTACAGGATACGCTTGTGTTAATTGCCGCCGAATGGAAGAAAACGTTTGGACGGATGAAGAAATAAAAAGCATCATGAGCGAAAAATTTATCCTGGTATCCCTGTATGTTGACGATAAGAAGAACTTATCTGCTGCACAACAATTCACTTACAAAAACACAGAGGGCGTAGAAAAGGAAATATTAACTGTTGGAGATAAATGGGCAACTTTTGAAACAGAGAATTTTAGAAACAATGCCCAACCGCTTTATGCCATTTTAAACGGAGCAGAGATCTTAATGAATAAACCGGTTGGTTATACACCAAGTGTTAAGGAATACAAAGACTGGTTGCTTTGCGGGCTGGACGCTTTTGAGAAATCAAAAAAATAATAACCTACCGGACCTTTGCCAAACATTTAAAAATTGGCAACTTTGATAAAAAAAAACTACATATAAAAAGGAGGTTATTTTTTTGAATCGGGGGATAACAGATTTTCAT